>NZ_VMMI01000043.1:0-16473 GCF_013277125.1 Streptococcus sp. 4094
GTAGACGGGTTCTAGTGACAAAAAAATAACCCTTGGAAATACTGGATTTTCAAGGGTTATTATTATTTTGTGCGAATGAAAGGGGCAGGAAAGGGGCAAAATTAAAAAATACTATCTAACGTTTCTACGAGTTTACCCTCCATATCTTGTGTAGTGTGGGAGTATATTTCTAAAGTCATTTTTGCGTTTGAGTGACCAACACGATCCATTATTGATTTGATAGGTAATCCAGACTCTGCTAAAAACGAGATGTGAGAATGTCTGAAAATATGACTAGATAAATTTTTTTCTATTCCAGCTTTCGCACCGTATTTTTTTATAATTTGAATAAAAGATGCTAATGTTATTGGGCTATTCCAGACTTCTAAGCAAAAGATATAATCATCATCTTTTAGCGGCTGATGGCGTTCAGTGAGGCGGATCACTTGACGCTGTATGGCCTCTATAACCGCATCTGATACCAATATTGTTCTAATGGATTTTGCGGTTTTTGGCAATGTTTTTATTTTGTTTACTGAATCAAAATTACCTGTAATCTCAATTTTTTTATTTTGGAAGTCTATATTTTTGAGTTGTAATGCTGTCAACTCTCCATATCTCATACCAGTAAGAGCAAGAACCGTTACCATATCGGCATATTTTTGTTGATACGGTTGATTGTTTAGTGCGTCTATTAATGTTTTGATTTCTTGCATAGTCAAAAACTTGTTGCGCTTTTTTTCAATATCTTCTAAAGTTTCCGGCTTTTTAGGAATAACCGTGTAATTAACCTCGTTATTTCCGATATAGGAGTATTGAACTGCATAATTGAAGACGCTTTTGAGTCTGCTGCGGACTCTATAAGCTGTATGATAGCCATTGCTATCAATAATATTTTCAATCTTGCTCTGGATATATCGTCTATCGATATTAGCTAGTAAAGTGTCAGATGGTATTTCTTTTTTCATAGTTGCATCAACAAAAGTATAATTGTGTTTTGTAGATGCCTTTACTGTTTGCGCCCATGATTTATAGAAAAGGTTATAGATTTCTTCAAATGTAATGCTTTCTACTTGTTTTGTGCTGAGTTTTTTATTTATCTTCTCTTGCAACAAGATAGCAGCTTGATTTCTTGCCTGGGGAGTTTTCTTCTCCATGGTCACTGAAACTTTTTTTAATTTCTCAGTATAAGGGTCTTTATATCGCTCAAAAAATTTGTATTTTCCGTTGGGAAGTTCTTCCATCCACATTGCGTTTACCTCACTTTTTTGTTAAAATGGGTATAAGAAAAAGAGCTTTTTAATGCTTTTTTTCTTACCACTAGCCTCACACTCTCGGTCTGCAAACTTCTGAGCGTGGGGCTTTTTTGAGTTGTTTCCAAAATGGAAACAGTTGCTAGATAAAAAGAAAAGTAGCCGTATCAAATACGGCTACCATCACGATATGGATCTAAAATCCAAATGTAAACTTTATGGAGCTAAACTCCTAATAGCTGTATTGTAATATAATTATTAAAAAATGTCAAGAGATTAGAAAAGGTATAATTCTTTTAACTTTTCGTTAATTTTGTCCAATGTGTTATCAGATACTTTCATTTTTCCGATTGGATCTAATCTATTTTTCTTTAAAATTCTATCTTTGCTGATTGTTTGAAGGTTATTACACTTGGCATAAGAACGCTTAATGTATTTTTTGTAATATTGAGTTAATTCAATAACGTCAGTTATTTCTGATTGTGTCCGTTTAAGGTTGTCACCGTCTATTATCTTAGGTTGAATTATTTCGTTTGAAAATTGTTCTGTATAAGCTTGGTAGACATCCAATAAGGCAGCTTCAGTAATTGCATTATTGGAATCTAAATATTTTAGGTAGGCAAATAATTCTTTGTGTAATTTTTCAATATATTCATCAAGCAAAATAGAAGGATATTCCGCAATGACTTCGTCTATGAGTACAGTATCTATTTGATTTTTAGATGTTAGAGGAATTACTGTAAGTGTTTTTTTATAGGGACTATCTACTTTGTCTAAGACAATAGCCCAATGATTATTTGATAATTCTCCGCCTATATTTACACCGAACTCTACGAATATCAGAGAGCCACGACTGAATTTCCAATATTTTCTTTTTTGAGTCTTAGCTTCAAATAAGAATTGTTCAGATTGTCTTTTAACTGCTGGTGCAAGAAATCGGTATTTAGAAGATGTATGTTTTGCTTTACCAAGTTTATAGAGTTTTTCAACTTCTATGTAGTTTTGTTTGGTTTGTTCAAAATATGGATTTTCTTTGTTCATTTTATTCCCCTCTATACACCCCGATAACCGCATAGATCTTGATGTGTGTGTCTTCGGCTGGTGGGAAGTCTAGAATGATGTCTTCATACTTGTCATTGAGTGACACTAGGCGTAAGCGTCCGTTTTCGGTATATATCTTCTTGAAGTAAGAACGGTCTCCGTATGCGATAACTGCCAAATCGCCGTTGTAGGTGGTCAGTCCTTTGTCTACTAAATAGAGAATATCTCCGTCTTGGTAGTCAGGCTGCATGGAGTCTCCGCTGACCTTAGTCGCAATATCGTGACGTGGTGGTTGCTCGTCAACCTCTATAGTCTCTCTGTCTGTATCGTCATAACCAAATCCGTAGTTGAATCCGCTAGCTGCTGCCGTCTCAGATACTACCTCAACTTGGTACAAGCTGATAACTTCCGATACTTCGTTTATCTTCGCTTCTTCTTCGTTTTTCTGCTCTTTCAGAAGATCCTCAGACGTTCGTAGAACGATTTTTTTATTTTCAGTGTTTAATTTTCGAGCTGTGTTTGTAATTTCTTCTAAAAGGGAGTCTGACGGTTGAGCAGTAGAAATTTTGTTTTCGATAAGGTCAGATTTATTTATATTAAAATAGTTTGCCAAAAGTTCAATTTTACCAATCCGAGGATAAGTTATTCCTTTTAGCCAGTCACGAACTGTAGTGTATTTCAAATCCAAGTCTGCACATAATGTATTTCTGTCTACTCCTTTTTGCTCCATGTAAAAACTTAGATTATTGGCAAAAATTTCTTTGTTTTCGACTTTCATTTCCGCCCCTCCTTACATAGTATATTTTACGGCAAAAACGCAAAAAAGTAAAGAATAAAATAAAAAAATGCGAAAAAAACGCAAAAAACACTTGACATTGCGGTTAAACCGCAGTATAATATAATCAAGCTTAAGGGAAAGGAGGTAAGGCAAATGATGGAACACATCATAAAAAGCCTAGCAACCAAGGACACTGCAACCGTCATCTTGGTACTAGGCTTAACCAGAGAAGCACGTTTGTGGCACAAACAAATCTTAGAACACAAACGTAAGCTTCAAAATAAAAAGTAGAGAAAGGGGCAGAAGCCCCAACCTCTACTTGATAGTGTACCATCATTTGCCGTGAAAAGCAATGAGCGAAGAAACTGGATTGATAATCCTAGCAGGATTTGTGATTGTATCTTTTACTATTCGTCAGATAGTGAAGTACCGATATGATAAAAAAGATAAGGAGTAGGAAATATGACCGAACTAGAAACTCTAAAGGAAGAGATAGAAAAAAATGTAGCCATGGTAAATTACCTCAAAGGCTACATTAAGGGATTAGAAGAAAGGTTAGTTCGTCTAGAGCAAGCTAATTAGTATTATTAGGAGAAAATACGTTAGGGTATTTATTCTGCAACTCAAAGAATTTCTCTAGTTTTTCAGGATTTTGGAAGGCCATCATGATAATATCTTCTTGAGTTGTAGAATGATTAGTCTTTGAAATATTTTTCACTTCATGTGACAATTTTTCGACAGCGTCATAAATATTGTTAATTGTAGATGTTAATTGCGAGAATTCTTGAGTTGTAACGTAGTCCTTTCCATCATTATTTTTGTTTTTCAATGTTGAAAAATCTAAAGTTTCCTCGGTTTTTTGAATTCGTTCAATAGTTTTTTGAACAGAATCCAGCATATTTGTACCGCTGGCATTTTTTAAATCATACTGAATGATATTGATTGTCCGAATATCAAATGGAATATCTTCATCAGTTTGTTGTCTTAAAAATATAGTTGGTAAATCTAAGGCTTTACGATAGCCAAGTTCCAAAAAGACATTTGGATTATTTCCTGTTATATCAACAATAGCTAGGTCTGAATCTGATAAAGCCTTAAATATTTTTTCATCTATTTTATCAGAATGATATAGTTCATCGGCTCTTGTCACATCATACTTATCAGATAATGCTGGTTTAATAATGTGTTTTAAAACACTATCTGAATGATTCCTGATTTCTGATTTTTCTTGACCAATAGCGGAAACTACAAAACAAGTTTTTTTAGACATGAGATTTCTCCAATCGTTTTATTTTGATTATACCACATTTGAAAGCGAGTTAGAATTGGAAGATAAGATCATTGAACTTGCTGATTACTTCATCAGCGAGAACACAACGTACAGAGAAGCAAAAATAGCGTGTGAGAAGCTATTTAGACAAGTCAGCCATGAGATTGAACTCAGGGCGATGGAAAGTCAGATTAGATGAACTTAGATAAGGAGGTGGTAATGTGCAAAAAATGACTTTAAAAACACTAAGAACACTCAAAAATTGGAGACAAAGTGATGCAGCAGAAGCTGTAAATGTTTCGGTTGATACATGGGGGCATTGGGAACGTGGAATAACAGAGCCAAGTGTTTCAAAAGCGTATCAAATCGCTAATGTTTTTGAAGTATCAGTGGATGATATTATTTTTTTGCCCGATATTGCGGTTTAACCGTAACAATGTAATTAAAACCAAAAAAGCACCTGACGGCAATCAGGTACTCAACGGAAAGATTTGAGGAGGACGGATGGAAGAATTTATTGATGCTCTTGAACAAGAAAAAGACCACCTTGAAAAAATCATTAAGGTAGTCAGCTCTGGTGGTAAATTTCTGAGATTGCCGTATCAAAAAAAGTCACGCTCGATTAGTGAGAATCTGAAATTGATTTCTCAAAATCTTGATAGACTGAGTGAGCAAGTTCGATAAACCAAGCTTCGGCATCCATGATTTCAAGATGACGAAAGAAACCTGTTTTGGTTTCCAGTTCGGAATCGTGTGCATAACGTAATATTTCTCTAGCAAAGATGGTTTCAAAATCAAAGTCTTTACCATCATCGTAGATGTCGCGTTTGCTTGCTATTGTCAAATATTCTTTAAAAGTTATAAGGTTAACTCCTTTCTGTTTATATTATAGCAGAAATGGAGATTAGAAATAGAAAGGAGGATGGATGGAAGAACCAGACAAGTACCTTGAAATCTCTGGCAATATTGCTGGACGTATTGAACTGGAAACAGAAAAAGACCTACTTGTCCGTAGAGCGATGGTCATTGATGGACACATCGGTTTATGCGAACAAGCGGTCTACGTTGATAAGAAAGTGCTAGATAGCTACTGGGTCAAGATAGTAGAGTTATCTACTATTCCTGAAACCATCAACAGCGTTGACAGCACTGATTTGGTTAGGAAATGGTTGAACATGTAGGAAATAGAGGAGAAGGAAGATGAACGAACTAGGACTAATCATAGTAACAATCGTAAATGTAGTTTGTGCTGTAATAAATCTATTTTGCTTTATTAAAGACAGGATGGAATGATTTGTGTTTGAAAATGAAACGAATTCTCTTGCTAGTCTTGACCTTGATTTTACACGGTAAACTATCCAAGTAATAAGAATAAGTAATACTGCTATGGGGGAAAATAATTTCATCAACTTCGAAAGGATAGGAATGTAAATCATCTTTTCTCAAAATAAACTTTTGAAGTATTTGAAAAGGGAGGCTATCATATGGTTCGAAATGATTATCTTTTATTTCCTTTCCGTCATCATCGAACAATTGAATACTTTTGATTGTGTATGTGTTGTTACTTGGGTTAACAAGCTTAAAAGAATATTTGTAAGGTGCTTCATTTGACACTTCCATCGCATAGGCATCTGTTATCAATAATCGAGCTCTATTTATAAAAATTGAGTAAAACAGACCTGTGACACCCGTTATAGCACCAATCCATGCAGCAGAAATATTCAAAATATCAATCAAACTAAACATCAGAATTACCTCGTTTTTGATTTCATTATACCACAAACAGAAAGGAGTAGAGATGAGACCAATAGGACATCGGCTTAATGTTGAAGTTTCTGGTATTGAAGAATTCAAGGAAGCCTGTAAAGAAGTATCAAAAAAAGCCGAAGAATTGCAAGAAGCAATCGATCGACTTAGTCTTATTGAAGTTGAATTAAAAGCCAAGCTTGTCAATGATTAGACTTTCTGTCTAAGGCAAAACAAAAAAGCACCTAACGAAGTCAGGCGCTCATCAAAAATTACTAATTGAATTATAACACGAAAGGAGTAAAAATGGAAGCAGTTGAAATTGTAAGAATTAAAGATGTGATTATTGAAAAAGTCTCTGCTAATGATGAAGAATTAGAACACATCTTTGGATGCTCAAAGCGACAAGCGGGAGACATGAGACGCGAGATGAAAAAGCTACCTAGCCAACAGAAACATCTTAGGAATGATGGCCAACTTGTCACGATTAAAGGTTTTGATGCTTATCTGCAATACAGAGGAACTCGAACTTGGAAGAAAGAAATGGCGAAAAGCAAGAAAATGAGGTCAGTTGGATGAACCTACTAGCAAGAATTAAAAACTACTTTTCGGAAGATGTCGAAGAAACTAATATTGACTGGAAAGAGGTCGCTTTGGATCTCAATCAATCACTGATTGAAACACAAGAAAAACTTCAAGAATCAAATCAAGAAATCGCAGACTTGAAGAAAATCGTAGCAATCTACAAAGAAAAGGAAAACGCAAAATGATGGAATACATTTACCTGGTAACAATCGTAGGGATTGGACTATGGTCGCTAGTGAATACACTGGATGACCACGCTGAAATGAAGCGGCAAGAGCGTCAGCGAATAGCTAACAATGTCGCACGGATGAACCTGAGAAGTTCAGGTAAACAATTTACATATGATGTGGAACCGCCCGAAGGGTTGAAATAAGGAGAAGAAACATGACTCAAGCGGAACGAATCAGGGAATATTATAGAGAGCACCCTGCTGCCTCATGCGATGAAGTGGCTGAGGTTGTCGGTACAACAAATAGTAATGTGAGGGCGAATTTGGCCAAAGACATCAAGGCAGGCAGATGCGTTCGCTTGGAAGATAAGTCATACGACTACTCGCCTTACTATAACCATACACAGGCACTCACTGAATTGGTTGATTGGAAGAATGATACTAGACGTGAGTGGGTGGAAATGCTGACAAGAGCAGCAGAGAAAGAAACTGATAGCAACGTTATGCGTTTGCTAATCAAAGAAGCAAATAAATTGATGAAAGAGGTGACGAAGTAATGGCCAGTTTATACGAACTAACAGGTCAGTTCCTGACAATTTATCAAATGGATATTGATGACGAAACAAAAACGGACACTCTTGAGGCTATCGATTGGCAAGAACAA
Source organism: Streptococcus sp. 4094 (assembly GCF_013277125.1). NCBI lineage: Bacteria > Bacillati > Bacillota > Bacilli > Lactobacillales > Streptococcaceae > Streptococcus > Streptococcus sp. 4094. Next base: position 7,486 of record NZ_VMMI01000043.1, read on the forward strand.
TTCGAACAGAAAGCAGAAGGATATGCCCATGTTATCAAGAATTTAGAAGCCGACGTGGCCATGTACAAGGCTGAGGAAGAGAGCTTCAAAGCGAAGAAACAGGCAGCACAGAAAAAACTGGATTATGTCAAGGATAACATTATGACAGCTATGAATGTCACAGGTCAAACCGAAGTTAAGAGTGGTGCCCTGATTATAAAAATTGCTAAGAATCCAGAATCAGTCAAGGTCAACGAAGATGACCTTCCGAAAAAATATTTTACAAAAAAAGTGACGCTTGCGCCGGACAAAAAAACACTCAAAGAGTTGCTTAAATCTGGTAAGAAAATTAAAGGTGCGGAGCTTGTCCGGACAGAAAAGTTGGTGATTAAGTAATGGAATTGATGAATAAAACACGAGTAACAGATTCACTAGCTGTTGTGATTGGACCAGAATCGATTGAAGTACTTGTTACTGAAGGTTTTCTATTTGATGTTGCAATTCGCTTTGTAAAAGTAGATGAAACAAATCTTGATCAAGGAAATGAAAAGCCGGTATTTACTCCAGAGTACAAGCTGGTAACAGTCGCTAAATATAAGGAAAAACCTATCTTTGAATCGGAAGAAGATATTCGAAAATTCGAAAAACAAGCAAAAGAAGTTAAATTGCTATTTGCCTTTGCAAAGGTGAATAAACAAAATTGGTTTAACACTGCCCTTTATCCAGGAGTGCTGACTGAGAAAGTTGGTGTTTGATGAAAATTTTAGCTATTGATCCAAGCAGTAATAAAATTGAAACCAGCACAACAGGAGTTGTCTTGTTGGATAATGCAAAGCTTGTTGACTATTGGGTAGTACCTTATGGCGCTCAAAACTTTAAAAACTGGTTCAAAGAGATTGGGCGCGGTCTTGAGTTCGACATAGTGGTCGTTGAAAAATTTGAGGTTAGGGACAATGATTATTCCAGGGACAACTCAGTTGTAGAAACTATTGCAGCCATTGAACTATGCTATCCGGACTTGGTTCTGCAGCGTAACGCAGGTTATCAGACAGATATACCAAATGACTTGCTGAAAGCTCTTGGGTTATGGTCCTTTGAAAAAAGCCACCACAACGATGTGAGGGCAGCTGCAAGGCTTGGGCTCTTCTATGCCCAGAGGAAAGATATTGAGGAGGTGATTGTGGACATTGGCAATCGAATTACGCAAATGGCAAGCTGAAGCAGTTAAACGAAGCGACCGTAATTGCCCTGGGATTTTCCTTGAGGCGTATGGGGGGCGTGGTAAGACCATCTGTGCTTTTGAAATAGCAAAGCACAAGAAAGCCAAAAAGGTCCTAGTAATCAATAATCGGTTGGCCATCCTGGATGGTTGGAGCAGCACTTATCAAAATCTAGGCTACAATACTGATTTTGAATTAGAAACCATGACGGACCGTAGATTACAGAACAGACTTGCAAGCGATGAGTCTATTGAGTGTGATGTGTTCATTATTGATGAGTGGCAGAATATGTCTAGTGATGCCAATGTGAAGGCTTATCAAAAGGTCAAACGTGGCTATACTGTAGGATTGTCAGCAACGCCCATCAGGAAGAAGGGACAAAACTTCTACCCGCTTGAAAAAACATTTTTTGGAATGGCTGATCCTAATCAAAAGGAAAACTGGCAACTAGCCCACGGCAAGATGAAGTATTCCAAGTTCAGCTATTCTAAGCAAGAGTGGGATGACTTCCGAGATTATGAAAGCTATGTAAGTAATCTGCCAAATTTTTTCCGCTGGGAAGAAGTAGAAGCTATTGAGGAAGCGGAGGAAAACAACGGATTTGAGGTTGTCTTTGAACCCATCTGGTGTCTAACAGCTAATCCGGAGGAATTAGAACAATTTAGGAAATTGAACATCGTTGGGAAAAATGGTAAATATGCCATGGCCAAACAAACATTTGGTCGAAAGACTTTTGAACGATATCTTACTCAGACAGGTTTTGAGATTGACTTTCCAAAGTTGAAAGCAGTTAATGCAGATACTCCAATGCTACTTCAATTGGATCTTCTGCTGACCAGTAAGACAGATATGTTGATAGTTAGCAAATCCAAGCAGATTGTAGAGGTCATTCGAGAACGTCATCCAGAAATTGGTATTTGGACTGGAGATAAGAAGGACTCCCTCGAACAGACAAATGTGGTTGCTACAAGCCAGGTGTTGGGTGTAGGGGTTGATGGCCTTCAGCATAAATTTAAAACTATTGTGGTCCTGGACCCTGTTAATCCATCGGATGGAGATTATGACGATTATCGCCAACTTTTATGGCGAGTAATAGGCAGCCGTCAACAACATGACGTGCGTGTCATTGAATTTTATTTCTAAGGAGAATCAAAATGAAACTTTCAAGTGATTATATTGTAATGCGTAACAAAGAAAACGGACAGTTTTTAAATGAACTCAAGAACAATCGTTCTTCATTAGCTACAAAGGCCGTTTTTGTGGACAATATTCAGAGTGCTCTTACAATGCCATACAATTCTTATCTCGAACAGAAAACAGCGGTAAAAGCAGCGGCCAAAGTACACGGAATGGAGGTTGTTCGGGTTAAGGCTACATTTGATCTAACTTATCCAAATGGTGGCGATGTTCAAAAAATCGAGCGTCAAAATACTAAGCCTGATTTGTTTGATCTATTGAGAAGTTTATAAAGGGGGATTTATGGTAACAAAACAACAATCCTCAATCTTTGTTACTTTACAGAGCATCCAGCAGAGTTTGGTTGCTCCGAAAGGACAGTATAATAGCTTTGGGAAGTACAGCTATCGGAGCGCTGAGGACATCTTAGAAGCGCTGAAGCCAATCTTGCAGGAACATGATGCGGTGTTGATTTTGCAAGACGGAATTGTGCAGATTGGTGATAGGTACTATGTCGAAGCAACTGCGACTCTTTATGCAGTTGGTGAAACCATTGGGACTACAGCATATGCTAGAGAAGATGATAGCAAAAAAGGGATGGATGGTAGTCAAGTCACAGGTGCTGCATCCAGCTATGCACGTAAATACGCGCTAAACGGACTCTTTATGATTGATGACAATAAGGATCCTGATACGGATGAATATCATAATCAGAATAACCAAACAGGCCGTACATCGCAAAAACCAGCTCAAAAAACAAATAGCCAGCAAGAGCAACCGGGCAAAGCTCCAGCTAAAAGTAACGGATTCAAAACCATTACAGGAGCACAGGCTAAAACCATTCGGACAGAACTCAAAAATATGGCAGAAGCTACAGGGAGTCCTGCTGCAACAATTGGAAAATGGTTCATCGATAAGATGGGTGTTGACAAACCTGAAAGCATCCCAGCTGGCCGTTTGAAAGAAGCTGAGCAGATTATCGCAGATGCGAAGAAAGCGAAAGGTATTGAATAATGGAAAAGAAGTATGTCGAACTTAATAGCGAGGAATCTTTGACTGGTACACAGTTGCTTATCGGAAAACAGGTATTAACTGCCTTGTTTGATATTATTACAGATGATAATAAGCAAGGTGTCGTTTTACCAATCTCTATCAATGAACATAACTTTAGCCTTGCGATTGAAAGGACGGAATCAAATGATTAACAATGCTGTACTTGTAGGGCGCATGACCCGTGATGCTGAACTCCGCTATACACCGCAAAATGTAGCAGTTGCGACTTTTACTCTTGCAGTAAACCGTACATTTAAGAGTCAAAATGGTGAGCGTGAGGCTGACTTTATCAACTGCGTTATGTGGCGCCAACAAGCCGAAAATCTTGCAAACTGGGCTAAAAAAGGCTCACTTATCGGGGTGACAGGCCGTATTCAGACTCGTAGTTACGATAACCAGCAAGGACAACGTGTCTACGTAACAGAAGTCGTGGCTGAGAATTTCCAAATGTTGGAAAGCCGTAATCAACAAAGTTCGAATGATACATTTGGGAATGACAACCCGATGGATATTCAAGACGATGATTTGCCGTTCTAAGGAGTAACTAAAATGGGAATGAAAGAATATGCTCTCAAATATCAAAAAGCGGGGTTTTCCGTAATTCCCGTAGTGCCTAACGGAAAGCAACCAGCGATTAAATTTGCAGATAAGCCACCAATGACTGCCCAGGAAATTGAAAATTACTGGAATCAGTATCCGGATAGCAATATTGCTGTTCGGACTGACAAATTTTTCGTAATCGATATTGACTTACATGGCAAGCATAACGGCTATGAGAGTCTGGCCAATTGGGAGCATCTGAACTTGATAACTCCAACACTTCAGGCGAAGACAGCCAGTGGCGGTAAACATATTTTTTATTTTAAACATCCTGATGTGTCCATGACCCAGATGATTAAATTTCTGCCCGGTGTGGATATCAAAGCGCATCCAAACAATTACGTAGTGGTAGCTCCGTCTAAAACTCCCAAAGGTGTCTATACTTGGGACAAGAAAAAGTCTAAAGAGGGTGGCACTATGGTTACGGCTAGTCGTTCTCTTGTTATGGCCATTAAGAAGGAATACAACAAAAAGAACTCTGGTAGTGACCTGGATAATATCTACTATCAAATTAGTAAAGGTGCTGGTAAGCGAAACAGGACAACAGAACTCTTTGAAATGGTTGTCCTAGGGTTTGGTAATGAAGGTAGCAGGAATGATACGCTCGCAAAGTTTGTCGGCGGACTCTTGAGTCGGTCAGTTGATCCAAACTATATCTTAACACTTGCAGAAACAGCCAATAATAATTCGGTAGAACCTCTTAGTCATAAAGAATTAAGTAGAACTGTCGAATCCATGATCAAGAAACACATGAGGGGGGGTGGCCAGAATAGGTGATGTCGTGAATATTTCAATTAAGCAGTTTTCACGTAGGAAGAAAAAAATATTGAACGAGGAAGGCGAAGAGATTGAAATTGAATCTATCGTGGCCGACAGTCCCAGAAATGTTCTGCTTGCAATGAAGAGCGATAACAAGCTCAACGACTTTCTCAGGCACAATGAATTTACTGGAGAACATGAAATTGTAGAGGATGTCAAACTAGATGCTATTCAGTTAAGAAAGGGGCAGTTACCGTCTGCCTTTGAATCCTATTTGAGTGTATACTTGGAAAATCACTTCAAGACAGTTTTCAAGGCTGGAGCATTAAGAGACGGTATCGAAGCATTTTTTGCAGAAAAAACCTACAATCCGGTTAAGGAATATATGGAAAATGCTTATGAGTCATGGGATCATAAAGAACGACTTGCCCAGGTATTTCAAACTTGGTTGGGTGCAGAGGATAGCATCTTTGTTCAGAAAATAGCTATTATGTTCTTTGTTGGTGCGGTATCTAAGGTTTTTAATCCCTGGGTCAAATTTGACTACACGCTCGATTTGGTCGGTGGTCAAGGTGCCGGTAAGACCACATTCTTGCAAAAGATAGCTGTTGACTGGTACACGGATTCGGCTAAAGACTTTATGGATAAAGATAACTATGAGATCATGCTAAAATCCCTGATTGTCAACGATGATGAGATGGTCGCGTCCAGAAAGACTACTTTTGATGAGTTAAAAGCGTTCGTGACTAAAACAGAACTTTCTTTCCGTAGATCCTACGGTCGCAGAGCCGAAAAATTTCCTAAAAACTTTGTTATCGCAAGGACCAGCAATAAAATCGAGTACCTGGGAGACAAGACTGGTGAACGGCGCTTTCTGCCTGTGCTGGTAGATGCAGGCCAACAGTTTGTCAAGCCGTTTGATATGACAGATCATGATGTGCTCCAGCTTTGGGGTGAAGCAGTCGCTATTTACAAAAAAGGATTTATGCTTACCTTTGATGATGAGTTCGAAAATGAGCTTGCGGTCTATAAGGAGAGCTTCACTTATAAAGATGAGGCAGAATCACAGGTATACGACTATCTTGAAATGCTGGTTCCAGAAGAGTGGGAAGACTTCTCAGTCACTCAACAGCATCAATATACCTGGTTCTATTTCAATGATGGCAGCTATCGCAATGAGTCCGGCCTGATATATGAAGGTGTGAAGCTTCAATCGAGTGTGTCTGCCAAACAGATATTAAAGAATGTTTTTGACATTGATAGTGCGAGAGGTGAAAAGATTGCTAGGAAAATCAAGTTGATTATGGACAACAATCAGGATTGGGAATACAAAATAAAGAAGGTTAAAGGTAAGACACTACGTGCATATTTTAGAAAAAATATACAAACAGAAGTGATGTAACCTTAGCGAAAATGATGTAACCTTTTAGGCAAAAAACGGTCAAAAATCGTGTTTCGGTTACATCAGGTTACATCATTGATGTAACCGCAGGAAAAACCAGTTATATCAAGGGTTTGAGTGCTGTTTTTGATAAAATTTTTAAAAAAGTGATGTAACCCTCCTAAACCCTTGATACTACTGCTGTTTTAGGGTGTCTATTAGTAAGGTTACATCATTTATATAAAATATTTAATAAGTAAAAATAGCAAGTGCTATAAACGTTGATATAACAGCATTCTTGTTTTTTATAAAATATGTTTTGCGAAAAGTGATGTAACCTGTAACCTTAGAAAAAATATTCACAAAATAAGCCTATTATTTAATAAATAAAGGAGAGAAAATGTCATACACAGTAACACTATATTTTGACAACATGGTAGACGAAACTCACTTTTTTAAGAAAGAAGGAGATGCTGCTAAATGCAAGGCTCAACTCGAGAGCAAGTATCGAGGTGAGCGAATATATAAAGTAAAGATGGAGGAGATGGAGTGATGAGTTATGATTTGGAAATCTTAGCGAAAATAGAAAACGGAGATTATATTCGTATCGCTGAACCTAAATATAGTTCTCCGACCTACAATCTCGGGAAGATGTTTAGAATTGCTATGGATTGGGATTTTGACCAAGACACTACGTACAACATAGCTGATGTTTTAGATAACATTCAACGCGGTATCTCTGAATTAGAACAGTATCCTGAAAAATATGTAAAGTATGAACCTGTAAATAAATGGGGAACGGTCAATGATGCATTAGATGTTTTGAAATCGTTAAGGGATTGTATTTTAGAACAAGATATTGACACGAAATATTTATATATGAGGTGGTAACATGAAACGACCTGAACGATACCCGTACACACGAAGCCAATGGGTTGAAGAAACCGTTGATCACTATACGTATAAAAGTGATATTTGCTATACAAGTCACATTTTAGAAAATAGACTTACTGGAGAAACTAAGAGCAAGGAAGTTGAGTGATGGGAGATATACGAATACTAGACGCTTGTTGTGGCAGTCGTATGTTTTGGTTTGATAAAAATGAGAGTCATACAACTTTCATGGACATCAGACAAGAAAAATTTGAAATACATGGAAAAAAGGTAAACGTAAACCCTGACGTTGTCGGAGATTTTCGTGATATGCCATTCGATGATGAAACATTTAATCTAGTAGTATTTGATCCGCCACATTTAAAATGGGCAGGTCAAAACTCAATTATGCGATCACAATATGGCCAGCTGGATAAAATTACCTGGTCGGAAGATTTAGCCAAGGGTTTTGAAGAATGTATGAGAGTTCTAAAAGTTGGAGGTACTCTAGTTTTCAAATGGTCTGATTGTCAAATCAACGTTAAAGAAGTTCTTAAATCTGTACCTTTTAAACCATTGTTTGGGCAACAAAGAGGTACTACGCATTGGATGGCGTTTATGAAATTTGAGGAGGTCACAGATTGAAACGATTCATAGCAATCTGGATATTATTGTCTGCTGGACTAAACATCTGGCAGATGGATAGGATTCGAGATTTGGAAGAGAAGAAGCCGATGGTGATCTATAAAGCTGACAACCAAGGCGCTGAGGTATTTGGTAAAGTCGTCGAGAAAGGACGACATGGCAAGCTATACACGCTTACCATTCGTGATTACGGTGTGTTCGTGGTTACGAAGGAGCAGTGGGATAAAGTTAAGGTTGGGAATGAGGTAATGTTGTGAAATTATTTCTTCACGAAGATTGTATGGACGTCATGAAAAGATATCCTGACAACTATTTTGATTTATCTATTGTCGATCCGCCATATTTTTCCGGGCCAGAAAAAAGAAAATACTATGGTCGAAAAGTCAGCCCAATAGGTGTAAGCAGGCTGTATGGCGAAACATCAGAGTGGCAAATTCCAAATAGAGATTATTTTGATGAGTTATTTAGAGTTTCAAAAAATCAAATCATTTGGGGAGTGAACTACTTCGACTATTCTTTTGGTTCTGGCCGTATCGTTTGGGATAAAGTTAATGGACAGTCCAGTTTCTCGGATTGTGAGATAGCATACTGCAGTTTACATGACAGCACACGCTTATTTCGATATATGTGGAATGGTATGATGCAAGGTAAATCAATCTCTGAAGGTCATATACAACAAGGAAATAAGACCTTGAATGAGGTTAGAGTCCATCCGACACAAAAACCGATAAATCTTTATCTTTGGTTGCTTCAAACTTACGCAAAAAACGGAGACAAGATTCTTGATACTCATGTTGGTTCAGCAAGTAGTTTGATCGCTTGTCAAGAATTAGGTTTTGAGTATGTAGGTTGCGAGTTAGATAGAGACATCTTTAATCTTGCTAAACAGAGACTCAATGATTATGAAAAACAAATAAAATTATTTTAAAAAGGAATAGGAGGATTTGGTATGATACCGAAATTTAGAGCGTGGTTGAAGAAAGAGCAGAAAATGGATAATGAAATCGACCATATCAGTTGGCTCGAGGATGAGTTATATTGTATTGGGGATGGAATTACTTACATGGTTTCAGCGGAAGATTTAGAACTCATGCAATCAACAGGATTGGTTGATAGGGATGGCAGGATTATCTTTGAAGGCGACATAGTCAAAATGTCTAAGGATGTCTATTCTGAACCGACTTATTACGAGGTTGTAAGACATAGAGGTGGAGCATATCGTCTTGAATCCAAACAACACGGATGTGAATTGTGGTTACGACATACTGATTGTGAGGTTGTGGGCAACATCTACGAAAACAG
>NZ_VMMI01000044.1:0-8730 GCF_013277125.1 Streptococcus sp. 4094
AGGAAGCTAGCCACAGGCTGTACTTGAGTACGGCAAGGTGAAGCTGACGTGGTTTGAATTTGATTTTCGAAGAGTATAAGTAAATAATTTCAAAATCAGAAAAGGATTGCTTTGTGCAGTTCCTTTTTATTTTAACAGGAGTAAAGCTATAGTGTTTCTAAATTGTGAATCAATCAAAACTGATTGTGATGGGACTATTCTAGCTTTAGAATTCTTCAAAAATTAAAATTTAAGGCAATCAATTGCTTAGAAGAGTACGAAAACATTTAGTTTATAGTAATTCTAGGTCTAGAATTGCATAGATATTTATGAAGTCAGGGTGTTCGATAGATAGGATTGTTCTATTCAGGACGATTTTTACTAACAATCTTCTAGGATAGCAGTTTGCCAATGAATTTTGTTGAAAGCTTCCTTGTTTTATGGTAGTCTAAAGTAAGAGAAAGTCTTATCATTATATTTGTATCTTTAATCTGACTTGGTTTAGGTCTAGAAGAGGGATAGATTTTTGGATACTGCAAATAACAATTATATTTTCACTTGCAAAATATGACTTGTTTGAAAGAGAATGTAAACTAAAAATGGATTCCCTTTACATATTATAGGAGTAGGTAGATGAGTAATCTAGAGTCAATTCGTAAAGCGCATATCATCGTGTGGGGTGCCTATCTATTTTTATCATTAAGGGCGCCGCTAATGAACAGCACAGAGTATTTCTTGCTTATTTTTTTAGCGTTTCTCTATTCGATAGTATCGCTCCCTATATATTCAGTGAAAAATAAAATAGTATCTATCTGTCTAGCCATAAATTCGATTCTGTTAATGAGTTTCCCGATTTTAATCAATAAATATTTCCCAGGAAAGGTTTCTACTTATATCGTATTAATCAGTATTTTTATCCTGGAGTTTTTAATCTTTAATAAAATTGGTAAAGATTTTGATACTAGATTAGCTAGTGAGTATAGGAAAATCAGTCAGTTTAAAAGTAAGATGTCTCAATCTCCTCGGATAAAATATTTAGAGATTTCTAGTTTTATATTAACTATATTTCCATTTATTCTTCATGGTACAGTTGCTAATCGTGTATTGACTCTTATCTTTTTGATAAAAATTTGTGTAGATACTACGATAAAGATTCTATTAAACAGAATCTTTAAGACAAGTAAGGTAATGAAAAGGAGGATATTTTCTCTTTTTGTACTAGATTTGATTGTCTATATATTTTTAGGCTATGTTTTAGCAATGCAAAAAGATGGATACCTATTTTCAATTCTACTAATTTTTTCTAATTTCTCACTTCCCTTTATCAGAGAAAAAGAGTATGAATTATTTAAAAATAAGAAGTGAGATAGATATGGTTAAATCTTAGTTCTCTTTAAAATCAAATCAGGTAGAGAAAGGATATCTTATCTAGGTAACAAAGTACTATAAACAAAGTTGACGATTACCTGTTAGGAAACTATCCTAACCATGCAACGTTAAAGAGGAGAAATCTTATGAAACTCGTATCACCAAATAATTATGTTGCTATTGAGTAAGAAGAGATGTGTCTCTTAATGAAGTATCATCTCTACACAAGGGATTGCTTTCTTTTTGGAGAAACGTTGCACTGAATGGAGCACTTACTTATTTTATGAGGATAGAAGATGATTCGACTAAGTGATAAAGTTAGACTAATATTTGCTCTTTTAGGAGTAAGTTCCATATTGGTTAGTATGTATCTTATACCTTTTATTAAAACTGAGAATAAATTTTGGGAAATACTTTTATTTATATTAGGTGTATTGCTAGTTGGAATTGCGTTACTAAGTCATAAAAAAATTAAATTTTGGAAATAGCGTTAGTGAGAAGGACAGGATAATAGTATTATGATGGTTGTTTTAATTTTGATGGTTCTGGTATTTCTGTATTATGTAATTACAGAGTATTTTCAGAATAGTTATATTGACTGTATACTATTTCTAACATTGCTGATTTCTCATTTGATATGGGATTACTATTTTTTACCCATTGAAGTCTTAGTAGCATTAAGTGGAGTAAATTTGTTGTCAAGATTATTCAAAAAAATGAGAAGTCAATAGATTTGTTAGTGGATTATAAAGATGAAAGGTAAAATTGGGATATTTAAAATGAAACATTTTATTGCTGGTATTGGAGAGATAAAATTAGCTTTCTACATCTTATATGTTTTGCTAGGTCTAGCACCTTTATTTCACACTTACATAATAAATGCTGAAATAGGGGTAGGAAAATTAGCCTTAACTATTATAGGGGTAGTCTCCGTATTTATTTTAACTATTGCTCGAATTTATAGAAGATTTTTCTATAATAAAAATAAACTTGACTAGAATAGTATGGATTAGTTAATCAATTGGAACGATTATTCTTTGTGATACTATACCACTTTTAAGTTTTTACATTAAACAACTGGCTGAAGTGAAAGTTGTTTATCTTAGAAAGGAAAACCTCAAATTGTCCTACAAATTTCTACTTTTCGACCTTGACCACACTTTGCTTGATTTTGATGATGCTGAAGATGTGGCTTTGACGCAACTTCTAAAAGAAGAAGGGGTTACAGATATTCAGGCTTATAAAGACTATTATGTTCCTATGAACAAGGCTCTCTGGAAGGACTTAGAGCAAAAGAAAATCAGTAAACAAGAGCTGGTTAACACGCGCTTTTCTCGTTTATTTTCTCATTTTGGACAGGAAAAAGATGGTAGTTTTCTAGCCCAACGTTACCAATTTTACCTCGCACAACAGGGACAAACGATTTCAGGAGCTCATGAACTCTTAGACAACCTCATCGAGCGAGATTATGAGCTATATGCTGCGACAAATGGCATTACAGCCATTCAGACAGGGCGCTTGGCTCAATCTGGTCTGGCACCTTATTTCAATCAAGTCTTTATCTCTGAACAATTGCAAACACAAAAGCCAGATGCTCTCTTTTATGAAAAAATTGGCCAACAGATTGCAGGTTTTATCAAAGAAAAGACGCTGATGATTGGAGATTCCCTAACCGCCGACATTCAAGGTGGCAATAATGCGGGGATTGACACTATCTGGTACAACCCTCATCGCGTTGAAAATCACACACAAGCCCAGCCGACTTACGAAGTCCATTCTTACCAAGGCTTGCTGGATTATTTAGATAAACTGTAAAAAGTGGTTTAGATAGCCACTTTTTGCTATAATAGAGGCAGTAAAAATGAAGGAGTTGGCTATGGAACACTCGTCTTGGCATGATTTGATTAAGGGACAATTACCTAAGGGTTATTTTGGTAAAATCAATCAGTTTATGGAGCGTGTATATTCTCAGGGGACTATTTATCCACCCAAGGAAAAGGTTTTTCAGGCTCTCTTGACAACACCACTTGAAGACGTTAAGGTGGTGATTCTGGGACAGGATCCCTATCACGGGCCAGGTCAAGCGCAGGGCTTGAGTTTTTCTGTACCTGACTCTATTCCAGCTCCACCATCCTTGCAAAATATCTTGAAAGAATTGTCAGATGATATCGGGGTCAAGAAATCTCATGATTTGACAGCGTGGGCTGAGCAAGGAGTCTTGCTTCTTAATGCTTGTTTGACGGTTCCTGCTGGACAGGCCAATGGTCATGCTGGTCAGATATGGGAGCCTTTTACTGATGCTGTGATTCAGGTGGTCAATCAACTAAATAGACCAGTCGTTTTTGTACTCTGGGGAGCTTATGCACGCAAGAAGAAGGCCTTGGTTACCAATCCTCATCACTTGATTATCGAATCAGCCCATCCCAGTCCGTTATCTGTTTACAGAGGATTTTGGGGTTCCAAGCCTTTTTCCAAGGCAAATACATTCTTAAAAGAGACAGGACAAGAGCCAATCGATTGGCTTAGATAAGGAGAAAATATGCCTCAGTTAGCGACGATTTGCTACATTGATAACGGGAAAGAACTGCTTATGCTCCACCGTAATAAGAAACCCAATGATGTCCATGAAGGGAAATGGATTGGTGTGGGTGGTAAGCTAGAGCGAGGAGAGACCCCTCAGGAGTGCGCGGCGCGTGAAATCCTCGAAGAAACAGGGCTCAAAGCCAAGCCAGTTCTAAAAGGTGTCATCACTTTTCCTGAATTTACGCCAGATTTAGACTGGTACACCTATGTTTTTAAGGTGACAGAGTTTGAGGGCGATTTGATTGACTGCAACGAGGGAACGTTAGAATGGGTTCCCTATAAAGAGGTTTTGAGTAAGCCGACTTGGGAAGGTGACCATACCTTTGTTGGGTGGCTTTTAGAAGATAAACCCTTCTTTTCAGCCAAGTTTGTTTATGATGGGGATAAATTGTTGGATACCCAAGTTGATTTCTATGAATAAAGGAGAAAGCAGATGCTACTAATCAAAAATGGTCGTGTAATGGATCCTAAGTCTGGTTTGGATCAAGTGTGTGATGTCTTAGTTCAAGATGGGAAAATTGTCGAAATTGAGTCTGAGATTACGGAAAAAGGAGCAGAAATCATAGATGCTAGTGGTCTAGTAGTTGCTCCTGGCTTGGTCGATATTCATGTTCATTTCCGTGAACCCGGTCAAACCCACAAGGAAGATATTCATACTGGTGCCCTAGCAGCTGCTGCAGGTGGTTTTACAACTGTCGTCATGATGGCTAATACTAGTCCAACCATTTCAGACGTAGAAACCTTGCAAGAAGTTCTCCAGTCAGCTACCAAGGAAAAGATTCATGTTAAGACGGTTGCGACCATTACTAAAAACTTTAATGGTCAAGATTTGACTGACTTTAAAGCACTCTTAGAAGCAGGTGCGGTTGGTTTCTCTGATGACGGTATTCCACTTGAAAGTAGTAAAGTTGTCAAGGAAGCCATGGAAGAAGCCAAAAAGCTTAATACCTTTATTAGTCTCCATGAGGAAGATCCAGGTTTGAACGGTGTTCTTGGCTTTAATGAAAATATTGCTAAAGAACATTTCCATATCTGTGGTGCAACTGGGGTAGCTGAGTATGCTATGATGGCGCGTGATGTCATGATTGCCTATGCAACAAAGGCTCATGTTCATATCCAACATTTGTCGAAGGAAGAAAGTGTTAAAGTAGTGGAGTTTGCTCAAGGACTAGGTGCGCAAGTCACAGCAGAAGTAGCGCCACAGCATTTTTCTAAGACCGAAGCGCTCCTTTTGACACAAGGAAGCAATGCCAAAATGAATCCACCTCTTCGTTTGGAATCAGACCGCTGTGCCGTTATTGAAGGACTCAAATCTGGCGTTATCTCAGTTATTGCGACAGACCACGCGCCTCACCATGCGGATGAAAAAAATGTTGAGGATATTACCAAAGCGCCATCTGGTATGACTGGCTTAGAAACATCCCTGTCTCTCGGCTTGACCTATTTGGTCAAAGCCGGTGAGTTAAGTTTGATGGAATTACTCGAAAAGATGACCTACAACCCAGCCAAGCTTTACAACTTTGAAGCAGGTTACTTGGCTGAGAATGGTCCAGCGGACATCACTATTTTTGATGCTAAGGCTGACCGCCTTGTGGACTCCCATTTTGCTTCGAAAGCAGCCAATTCACCATTCATCGGTGAAACCTTAAAAGGGCAGGTTAAATATACCATCTGTAAGGGACAAATCGTCTATCAAGCTTGATAGGAGTTGGAATATGAATTATTTTCGAAAACGTAGGGAGAGACAAGCAAAATCTAATAGCGGAATTTACTGTCCCGCATCTAATCGTTCTAAAATTCAATATGAAACTAAAGAAAAAGCTGACCATGCGGTTCAATATGATAATGGAGGTTTAGTTAGAAGCTATTATTGTCGTACATGTGCGTGTTGGCATACTACTTCAAAATCTAATAACCCTCCGCTAAGTTTGAAAAACTATGGTCTGAAACTCTTTGGTTTAGATAAATCAGAATAGAAAGAGAAGTATGTATAAGACAAAGTGTTTACGAGAGAAGTTAGTATTATTTTTAAAGATATTTTTCCCAATCCTGATCTACCAATTTGCCAATTATTCTGCCTCTTTTGTTGACACTGCAATGACAGGTCAATACAATACTATGGACTTGGCTGGTGTGTCTATGGCAACCAGTATCTGGAATCCTTTCTTTACATTCCTAACAGGCATTGTGTCAGCCCTGGTGCCCATCATTGGTCACCATCTTGGACGAGGAAAAAAGGAAGAAGTTGCATCTGATTTTTACCAGTTCATCTATTTGTCCTTGGGCCTATCTGTGGTCTTGCTGGGGATGGTACTTTTCTTGGCACCACCAATCTTGAATCATATCGGACTAGAAGCACCAGTGGCGGCAGTAGCGGTTCGCTATCTTTGGTTTTTATCTATCGGAATTATCCCTTTGTTGCTCTTTAGTGTCATTCGTTCCTTGCTGGATTCGCTGGGGTTGACCAAACTGTCTATGTACCTCATGCTTTTGTTACTTCCTCTCAATAGTGGATTTAACTATCTCTTGATTTACGGTGCCTTTGGAGTTCCAGAGCTGGGAGGTGCTGGTGCTGGTTTAGGTACTTCCTTGGCTTATTGGGTTTTGCTTGGAATTTCTGTTCTGGTTTTATTTAAACAGGAGAAGCTCAAAGCCTTACACCTTGAGAAACGTATTCCGCTTAATATGGATAAAATCAAGGAAGGAGTTCGCTTAGGTCTGCCTATTGGGGGAACTGTCTTTGCAGAAGTAGCTATCTTTTCCGTGGTTGGCTTGATTATGGCTAAGTTCTCATCCTTGATTATTGCTAGTCACCAGTCAGCAATGAACTTTTCAAGTCTCATGTACGCCTTTCCTATGAGTATCTCATCTGCTATGGCTATTGTCGTTTCCTATGAAGTAGGAGCCAAACGATTTGATGATGCGAAAACCTATATTGGTCTAGGAAGATGGACAGCCCTTATTTTTGCGGCCTTCACCTTATCTTTCCTTTACATTTTTAGAGGAAATGTGGCCAGTCTTTATGGTAACGACCCAGAATTCATCGATTTGACAGCGCGATTTTTGACTTATAGTCTTTTCTTCCAGTTAGCAGATACCTTTGCGGCACCGCTTCAGGGAATTTTACGGGGGTATAAGGATACCGTTATTCCTTTTTACCTTGGTTTGGTTGGTTACTGGGGGGTGACACTCCCAGTAGCTATGGTATTCGACTCTCTAACAGATTTTGGAGCTTATTCTTACTGGATTGGTTTGATTATTAGTTTAATCGTGAGTGGGGTTCTCTACCGTTGGCGTCTAACTGTGATTATGAAGAGATTTGAATCCAGAAAAGCTTGATTTTTAGAATTCCTATAAGCAAAAATATCCTTCCTTATCTGCATTATTTTAATTAGTAGTAGGTAGACGAGAACTTCAAAAATATAGAAACAATTGATATTCCACGTTACTTTACTGGTATCAGATATAAAGAAAAAGAAGTTGCTTATTTTAGCAGCTTCTTTTTTTGATAAATATTTTACATAAGTTATATTACGTAAAATCATAAACTATCCAAGGCATTTTTTTGTTCATCATTGACGATATGGGTATAGAGGTCAGTGACTTGTGTGCTGGCATGTCCTAGTTGGTGGCTGACCAAAACTTGCGATTTAGTGGCATCATAGAGTCTAGTTGCTAGCGTATGGCGCAGTTTATGGGGTGTTACACGGACTTTAAAATCCTCTGAGTATTTAGCAACCATTTTCTCAACGCTGGAAGCGTCAATACGATTGGGGACACCTCGATAGAGTGTCAAAAAGAGAGCTGTGTCTGTCTTTTCCGTTTTATAGCGTTGATTTCGAATGGCGAGATAATTTTCTAGATAAGGTTTGGCAAAGGCAGCGACATTGACAGAGTCACGTTTGCCACCTTTTCTAGTGACATCGATAACCATCATTTTTAGATTGAGATCTCTTAGATCCAGATTAACAGCTTCAGATAAGCGGACACCAGACGCCAAGAGAAGGGCAATAATGGCCAAATCACGTTCTTTATTTTTGTTGAATGATGAGAGAGCTCGATTAGAGAGCTGTTGTGGGTACTCTTGGTCAATATAAGTTAGAAAACCTTCTGTTTCATCACCTAGAAAGAGCTTTTGCTTGATGTTTTCAGCTCTAGCAGCAAGTGTCTCTTTCTTTTTCTTAGTTGAAACTTTCTTCATTACATTACGATAGAAATAAGGTTCGCCCTGGTCGTTTTCAACCTCCTCAGTCAGATACTTGTAAAGACTAGAAAGTGCTGACAAAGTCCGATTGATGGTTGTCTGAGAAACACCTTGTTTGGTTGTATTAGCATTCAGCAAGGGACGTTCACGTAGATAAAGGATAAAGGATTCCATGTCTTTCTTAGACATATTTTCCAAAACTGATAAAGGAATATCGGACATTTTATCATCGTTTGAAATACCAGACTCCAAAACCCAGCTGAAAAATCGATCGTATTCCTTGAGGTATTCGTACAGGGTTGTGAAACTATAGGGGACAGCAAGCTTAGATTGGTAGTATTCCAGAACATACCAGGGCATGATTTGTTTTAGTTTATCGATTCGTTCCAGTAAAATCTCACGTTTCATGATTTTCTCCATAAATAAGTCTACTAGTAGTATAGCATAGACTTGCATGTTTTTCAAGAAAATTATAGTTTTTCGGAAAGATGTTATAGAGCTTTTTAAAAAACTTAGACCTGTGTAAAACAGATCTAAGTCAGCTAAATAACTAATACTCTTCGAAAATTAAATTCAAACCACGTCAGCGTCGCCTT
>NZ_VMMI01000045.1:0-38956 GCF_013277125.1 Streptococcus sp. 4094
TAAAATTTTTTTACTTTTTTGCATGACTTCCTAGTGGGTACGGATGTCAAACTCTTTAAACACAATACGTAAGTCTCTTAATACTCTTTGACGCCCTCGAAATCGTTCATTGCTTAAGACGCGTTCTAGTTCTTCTTGTTGCTCTTTAGTTTGTTTGTTTCTATAATCTCTTAGTGTTTCATGAAAGAGATAATAATCATCTAGCCACAGACCGCCCTCACTTATACGATGACTTATCTCACCCACTTCTTCATAAGGTTCTTTATTATATCTTCGTTTGTGGCTCTCTTGTTTACGGATATAGTCTAAAATTCGATTTCGAAACCTGGTTTTGAAATATTTCCTTAAACGAGGGATATCTTCTACAAGCCCTTCTTCTCTACTGATCAATTCATGTAAGCAAATCATTCCCTCTTGATCCCAGTCCGACAATTCCCATAAATGAAGGTAATATTCATTTCTACACTTATATACAATTCCTTGGACTTCTTCATATAATTCTTTAATCATAATGTTCCCCTTTCTGTGTACAGTCTAACAGATTCAGAAACACTTTTGGCACATTTCATCCATTCTGTTCTCTACACCGTCTCAACTGCACAAAAAAGAGAGGTCTTGCCTCTCTTTGGGTTATAATTCTGCGATTTGGTTTAGGTTTACTTCTGCAACTGTGTCATTACCAAACATAGAGATAATCATTTTTACTTTGTTATTATCAATTTCTGTAATCTTACCAGTGTAGTCTGCAAAAGCACCATCAATAATACGTACGGTTTGACCAACCTCAACATCGAAATCAAATTCTTGGACAGTTTGTCCCATAGATACCAAAATGTCACGAATTTCTTGTTCCAATAATGGAGTTGGTTTTGATCTGTTCCCGTGCGATCCGACAAATCCTGTAACGTTTGGTGTGTTTCGCACAACAAACCAAGCTTCATCTGTCATGACCATTTCTACAAGAACATAACCTGGAAATCGATTTTCTTCTACTTCTTTTCTCTTTCCATTTTTTTCAACTTGCACTGTTTGCGTTGGAATTTCAACGCGTAAAATATTATCCAACATATTGTAGGTTTGTGCACGTTGTAATAAATTTTCTTTTACCTTATTTTCATAACCAGAATAAGTTTGTAAAACAAACCACCCTTTATCAAAACTATCCATGATATTTCCTTTCATAAATAGAAGATTTCTAGTGTAATTAACTCCACTAATCTTCTAAAAAATGTTAATAAATCGAATCAAACCTGAAACAATCAACTGGTCAAAAATGTAAATAATTACTACAAAGAAAGCTGTGTATTCCATGATAGAACGAAAATCTCTCCAGCTTTCCTTGCGAGTTGGCCATGTTGTGTCTTTAAGAAGTCTAAAAATATCTCCAATAAAACGCATCGCTCTCTCCTATCTCGTTTCTCTGTGTGTAGTGTACTTGCCACAATGCTTACAAAATTTATTTACTTCTAGTCGTGTAGGCTTGGGGTTTCCACTAATCTTGATTGAATAGTTTCTCGAACCACAAACCGCACAAGCTAGACTTGCTTTTTTTAGTGCCATAACGCCTCCATCTTATCTATTATAACAAGAAAGCTAGGCTTTGACAAGCATCTTAGCGAAATAGATTGACTACCGAATCCCATATTGTTTGAGCCTTTTCCTTAATCTTCGCATCTGAGATAGCCCGGCTAGCCTCATCTACTAGACTTTGCGCACGTCCTCTAATATCAGACAAATTATCATCTGTCTGGCTATTATCATTGGTTTGTACTTGTCTTTTTGTGTTAGCTGGTGCAATTCCATTTTGCTTATAAGCATTTTCAACTGTAAAGGTACTTCCTGGCGTATAAGGTAAAATGGTATTGGCAATGTTTCTAAAGACATGAGCTGCACCGTTTGAAGTAGAGCCAGCTAGATAGTGATTTTCATCAGTGGTCGGAAAACCAAGCCAGTGGCTAATCACTACATCTGGAGTATAACCAATTACCCACTGGTCACTTGTGTACTCCGGATTGAAAACTGCTTCAGTTGTACCAGTTTTTCCTGCCATGACATAGTCTGCAGGCGATGAACTAATACCGGTACCATTGGTGAATGTCCCCAACATCATACTAGTCATCTTGTCAGCTACAGCTTTATCAATCACTCGTTTTTGTGAATTTTTATGGCTTGCAATAACCTGTCCGCTAGCATTTTCAATTCTACTAATAAAATGTGCTTCCGGCATTAAACCTTCATTGGCAAAAACAGCATATGCTTGAGCCATTTGAAGTGGGTTGGTTTCAACACCGCTTCCTAAAGCGACACCAAGAACACGGTCTACCTTTTCCATGTTGAGTCCAAATTTTTCGCCTGCCTCAAAAGCCTTATCAAGGCCCAAATCATTAACAGTAGCAACAGCAGGTAGATTAAGCGATTCTGCCAAGGCTTGATACATGGGGACTTCTCGACTCGTTTTGATTCCTGCATAGTTATCAACCTTATAGCTGTCGTACTGCATGGTATGGTTATCCAAGAGCTTATTCAAAGCCCAACCTGCCTCAACTGCTGGCGTATAAACAACTAAAGGCTTAATTGTAGAACCAGGGCTACGTTTCGATTGGGTTGCATAGTTGAAATTCCGGAATCCAGTTTTATCATTGTCAGCAACTTGACCGACAACCCCACGAACTCCCCCTGTTTTCGGTTCAAGAGCTACACTTCCTGATTGAGCAAATGTTCCATCCTCTGCCCTCGGAAATAGCGCTGTATTTTCATAGACAACCTGCATATTTGCTTGGTAGTTTTGGTCCAGCTCTGTGTGAATGCGGTAGCCATTATTGACAATCTCTTCCTCTGTTAAATTATACTTGGAAACGGCTTCGTTAACCACCGCATCAAAGTAAGAAGGATAGCGGTAATCTGAGATTTTTCCTTCATACTTATCGTGCAATTGCGAAGTCATATCAACTTCTGCAGCTTCGCTTTCTTGGTTTTTATCAATATATCCCGCCGCAACCATATTTTGCAAGACAGTATCGCGACGATTGGTAGAATCCTCTACAGAATTCAAGGGATTATACAATTCCGGCCCCTTCAGCATCCCTGCCAGAGTCGCAGCTTGATCCAAACTCACTTCTGACGCAGAAACTCCAAAGTATTTCTTACTCGCATCTTCTACACCCCACACACCATTTCCAAAATAAGCGTTGTTAAGGTACATGGTTAGAATTTGATCCTTACTATATTTTTTTGTTAATTCTAAGGCAAGGAAAAATTCTTTCGCTTTTCTCTCAACAGTTTGATCCTGTGACAAATAGGCATTTTTAGCCAGTTGTTGCGTAATGGTAGAACCACCACCTGAACGTCCAGCAGTGACAATAGCCAAGAAGAAACGACCATAGTTAATCCCGTCGTTTTTATAGAAAGAACGGTCTTCTGTCGCAATAACAGCATTCTGCAAATTTTTACTGATGTCAGTCAGCTCAACGTAGGTTCCCTTTTGACCAGACAAGGCACCAGCCTCTTTTTCTTCACGGTCAAAAATGATAGTCCGAGTTTTCAAGGCGTTTTGCAAATCGTTAACATTGGTTGACTTAGCTACAGCAAACAAATAGGTTCCAACTAGCAAGCCTGCACTCAAACCTAGTATAAGGACAATCTTTGTTAGATGATAGCGACGCCAGAATTTTCGAATCGGACCCACTTGGGCTAATTTTTTTCGATCACTACGAGAGCGACGTAAGCTAGTAGAATCAGAGTCCTCTAGTTCACTTGTTTCTTTTTTAAAAAGAGAAAGAAATTTCTCAAATAATTTATCTAATTTCATGCGTTTATTTTATCATCTTCGTCATAGGAAGACAAGAATTTAGCTATTTCCTATCAAAATAGGGCTTTTTTTGTTACAATATCTGTATGCAATTCACATTTACATTACCCGCCTCTCTACCTCAAATGACGGTAAAGCAATTACTGGAGGAACAACTCCTTATCCCTAGAAAAATCCGTCATTTTTTGAGAGTCAAGAAACATATTTTGATAAACCAAGAAGAAGTTCGCTGGAACGAGGTGGTGAATCCTGGAGATATTTGCCAGTTAACTTTTGACGAGGAAGATTATCCCAAAAAGGAAATTCCTTGGGGCAACCCAAACCTCATTCAGGAAGTTTATCAAGATCAACACTTGATTATTGTAAACAAACCCGAGGGGATGAAAACGCATGGTAATCAGCCAAACGAAATCGCCCTTCTTAACCATGTCAGTGCCTATGTTGGCCAAACCTGCTATGTCGTTCATCGTCTGGACATGGAAACCAGTGGTTTGGTTCTCTTTGCCAAAAATCCTTTTATCCTGCCTATTCTCAATCGCTTACTGGAGAAAAAAGAGATTTCTAGGGAATACTGGGCACTAGTTGATGGAAATATCAGCAGCAAAGAGCTTGTTTTCAGGGACAAAATCGGACGTGATCGCCATGACCGCAGAAAACGAGTAGTTGATACAAAAAATGGGCAATATGCTGAAACACATGTAAGCAGATTAAAGCAATTCCCAAACAAAACTTCCTTGGTTCGTTGCAAACTAAAGACAGGGCGAACCCATCAAATTCGTGTGCACCTTTCGCATCATAACTTCCCTATTTTAGGCGACCCTCTTTATAATAGTAAATCAAAGACGAGTCGGCTTATGCTCCACGCCTTTCGACTGTCCTTTACCCATCCGCTTACTCTAGAGAAATTAAGCTTCACTACCCTATCAGATACTTTTGAAAAAGAATTAAAAAAGAATGGATGATTGTGTCATCCATTTTTCCATATAAGAAAAGCAAGACCAAAGGCCTTGCTTTTTATCGACTCATGAATTATTTAGCGATTTTTGCGAAGTATTCAAGAGTACGAACAAGTTGTGCAGTGTATGACATTTCGTTGTCGTACCATGATACAACTTTAACCAATTGTTTACCGTCAACGTCAAGAACTTTAGTTTGAGTTGCGTCAAACAATGAACCGTAAGACATACCTACGATATCTGAAGATACGATTGGATCTTCTGTGTAACCGTATGATTCGTTTGAAGCTGCTTTCATAGCTGCGTTCACTTCATCAACAGTAACGTTCTTTTCAAGAACAGCTACCAATTCAGTAACTGATCCAGTTGGAGTTGGAACGCGTTGTGCAGATCCGTCAAGTTTACCGTTCAATTCTGGGATTACAAGACCGATAGCTTTTGCAGCACCAGTTGAGTTAGGAACGATGTTTGCAGCACCAGCGCGAGCACGGCGAAGGTCACCACCACGGTGTGGTCCGTCAAGGATCATTTGGTCACCAGTGTAAGCGTGGATAGTAGTCATCAATCCTTCAACAACACCAAAGTTGTCTTGAAGAGCTTTAGCCATTGGAGCCAAGCAGTTTGTAGTACATGAAGCACCTGAGATAACTGTTTCAGTACCGTCAAGAACGTCGTGGTTAGTGTTGAATACAACTGTTTTAACGTCGTTTCCACCAGGAGCAGTGATAACAACTTTTTTAGCTCCACCAGCGTGCAAGTGTTTTTCAGCAGCTGCTTTCTTAGCAAAGAAACCAGTAGCTTCAAGAACGATTTCTACACCGTCGTTAGCCCAGTCGATTTGTTCTGGATCACGTTCAGCAGAAACTTTGATGAATTTACCGTTAACTTCAAATCCACCTTCTCTAACTTCAACAGTACCGTCGAAACGACCTTGAGTTGTGTCGTATTTCAACAAGTGTGCAAGCATAACTGGATCTGTAAGGTCGTTGATACGAGTAACTTCAACACCTTCTACGTTTTGGATACGACGGAAAGCAAGACGACCGATACGTCCGAAACCGTTAATACCAACTTTAACTACCATTAGTGATTTCCTCCTTATGAAAATCATGAAATTTTTATTGTGAAAAGAGTAACTTGAATCACTACAAATCACCTTTCAACAAACCTATTATATAACTATTTAAGTTTAATTGCAAGTACGGGCGTTGTTTTTTGTCTACACCTCACTTATTTTTCTTTCTTTTCTAAAAGCCTATACTGCTGTCTTTCCTTGTCTGCATAGTCATTTCCCACTTTTCTTTTCAGATAAAAAACGAAAACAGAAATCTAAAATTTATTTTCGATACTCCAATTTCACAAAAAAGAGACAGGAAATTCCTGCCTCTAGGCTGATAACAATTATTTACGGCGTCCTGGTCTTTCTTTGTAACCATAGTAAGAATCTTCGATGATTTCTTGCATGTGGTCAACCATTGGAAGACGTGGGTTAGCTGGTGAACATTGATCTTCATAAGCAAGGAAGGCCAATTCACGAGAATGTTCTTTCCATTTTTTTTCATCGATTCCTTGTGCTTTGAAGTTCATTTGGATACCTACGCGCTCACCAAGTTCATAGACAGCTTTTGCGTAAGATTCCACACCTTCTTCTGGTGTAGAAGCTGGAAGGCCAAGCATGCGTGCGATATCTTGGTATTTTTCATCTGCACGGTAGTAGTTGTACTTAGGCCATGTTGCTGTCTTAGCTGGACGTGTACCGTTGTAGCGAATGACATATGGAAGCAAGATAGCATTCGTACGACCGTGGATTGTGTGGAATTGCGCACCAATCTTATGGGCCATTGAGTGAGAAATACCTAGGAAGGCATTAGCAAAGGCCATACCAGCGATTGTTGAAGCGTTATGCATTTTCTCACGTGAGTGGAAGTCTGCATTCTTAACTGAGCTTTCAAGGTTTTCGAATACAAGTTTGATGGCTTGAAGTGCAAGACCGTCAGTGTAGTCGCTAGCCATTTGTGATACGTAAGCTTCAGTCGCGTGAGTCAATACGTCCATACCAGTATCCGCAGCAACAAATCCAGGAACTGTCAATACCAAAGCAGGGTCTACGATTGCCACAGTTGGTGTCAATGAGTAGTCGGCGATTGGGTATTTACGGTTATTTGCTTTATCAGAGATAACGGCAAATGGTGTTACTTCAGATCCTGTACCAGATGTAGTTGGAATCGCGATGAATTTAGTCTTCTTACCAAGCAATGGGAACTTGAAGGCACGTTTACGGATATCCATGAATTTTTGAACAAGGTCACGGAAGTCCACTTCTGGTTGTTCATAGAAGAGCCACATTACTTTAGCAGCATCCATTGGAGATCCACCACCGAGAGCGACAATTGTATCTGGTTTGAAGGCACGCATAATCTCAGTACCACGATTTACAGTTGTGATATCTGGATCTGGTTCCACATCAGCAAAGATTTGGTAAACAACCTTATTGCGACGAAGATCAAGTTGTTCGATGATACGATCAAGGAAACCAAGCTCTACCATGGCATGGTCAGTAACGATCATGACACGTTCAACGTCACGACATTTTTGAAGGTATTGAATTGAATCACGTTCAAAGTATGTTTTTGAAGGAAGTTTCATCCATTGCATGTTATTTCTCCGTCTTCCGACTTTTTTGATGTTCAAGAGGTTAATGGCACTAACGTTATCCCCAACTGAGTTGCGTCCGTAAGAACCACATCCAAGTGTCAATGATGGCAAGAAGGCATTGTAAACGTCCCCGATACCACCGAAAGTAGAAGGTGAGTTACAGATAACACGAATAGCTTTAACAGCTTTACCAAATTCTTTAGTCAATTCTTCGTCAGCTGTGTGGATAGCTGCTGAGTGTCCCAGACCGTTAAATTCGACCATTTGACGAGCCTTAGTAATACCATCTTCACGGCTTTCAGATTTCAAAACTGCGATAACTGGTGACAATTTTTCACGAGTCAATGGCTCATTTTCACCAACTTCTTTACATTCAGCAGCAAGAATGTTTGTTCCTTCTGGAACTGTAAATCCTGCTTGTTCTGCAATCCATGTTGCCGGTTTACCAACGATATCAGCGTTCAATTTTGCACCAGCACAGTTTTTGCTATTTGCTTTCACGCCAAAGCAGAATTCTTCAAGAAGAGCTTTTTCTTTTTTGTTTACAAAGTAAGTGTGGTAAGATTTGAACTCTGCTACAAATTCATCGTAAATTTCTTTATCAATGATAACCGCTTGCTCTGAGGCACAGACCATACCGTTATCAAATGATTTAGACATGACGATATCGTGTGCTGCTTGACGAATGTTTGCTGATTTTTCAACATAAGCTGGAACGTTTCCAGCACCTACCCCAAGAGCTGGTTTACCACATGAGTATGCGGCTTTAACCATAGCATTACCACCTGTTGCAAGGATTGTCGCAACACCTTCGTGGTTCATAAGGGCACTAGTTGCTTCCATAGATGGTTCAGTGATCCACTGTACGCAGTTTTCAGGCGCTCCTGCTTTAATCGCAGCATCACGAACGATTTGAGCTGCGTGAGCTGATGATTCTTGAGCTGATGGGTGGAAGGCAAAAACGATTGGATTACGCGTCTTCAATGAAATCAATGATTTGAAGATTGCTGTTGATGTTGGGTTTGTTGTAGGAGTGATACCACAAACAACACCGACCGGTTCAGCAATAAGAGTCAAACCTGTTACATCGTCTTCTTCAATAACACCAACTGTTTTAGTGTGGCGCATGTTGTTTACTACATGTTCACAAGCAAACAAGTTCTTAGTTGCTTTATCTTCAAATACACCACGTCCTGTTTCTTCAAAGGCATGTAAAGCCAATTCTCCGTGGGCATCCAAAGCTGCCACTGACGCTTTCGCTACGATGTAGTCAACTTGCTCTTGGTCCAACTTACGCATTTCTTCAAGGGCAACTAGAGCTTTTTGCACCAAGCCATCGACATGCTTTTCAGCAGCGAGTTTCTTTTCCTCTGGTGTCACAGTTTTTTTATCAGCCATATTTTCCTCCATAGCTTTCAAGGATTAAATCCTTTGTTAATTTTTTCACAAGTTTATTATAACGCATTATTTCAACTTTGTAAACAGTTTCATAAACATTTCACAAAGAATTTTTAGCACCTTGTGAAATGTTTGCTAGTTTCTTTTCTTAGCAAGCTTTTTCTTTAAAGTTTGTGAAATTTATTTCAAATATTTTTTTATTTCACAAACTTGCTTGGAAGAGGAGCTTGGAAAGAAAGGGATTTACAGGTAAGCGCTTACTTATTTGGTTTTAACAATACCTCCTTTGATAAGGAGGCTTTATTTTTGTTGAAAAACGCCTTGTTTAAAAGTCCCTTCATACACGACTTCTTGTTCTGTTGTTAGTTTTCCTTTTCCTTCAGCCTGACCATTTACAAAATCACCTTCGTAGGCCCAGCCTTCTTTAGATTGAAAGGTACCTTTTCCGTTGAAGGCTCCATTGTTGAAGCCACCTGTATATTGGTCTCCATTTTGGAAGGTAATGGTACCTTGGCCATTCATTTTACCACGGACAAGACTGCCGTCGTAAACAATCGTTCCATTATCAAGCTTTAGAACACCTTTTCCGGGAATATTTAGAAAAAAGACGAGTAGAGCACAAAAAATAATGGCAACTACTGCTAAAAGCTCTAAACGTGGACGAGTCAGATAGACACGATACTTGTTGTAAAAATTCTTAAGATTTTCCATCTTCACTCTCCTTTTCTAAACGTTCTAGCCAAACTTGGCATCCCTCTTGAACACGCCGATAAGTCGCTTCAAAATCTCCTGTATACCAAGGATCTGGAACACTTTCAGATGCAAATAAGTGAATCTTATCTTGACAGTCTGCTGGACACATCTGACGTAAGTCAGAAACATTTGAAGCATCCATTCCGATAATATAATCAAAGTCTTCAAAATCTTCCTTACTAATATGAAGCGATGTTTTGCCTTTTTCATACGGAATCTGATACTGTTGAAAAATCCCTTGAGTGCCCTTATGAATCGGATTCCCATGTTCCCAAGAGGAAGTCGCTCGACTTTGGATTTCGTAGTTATCTGTCATTGATTTCATAACAAACTCAGCCATAGGGCTACGGAAAATATTTCCCAGACAGACAAAGACTAGTTTTTTCATCCCATTTCCTTTCTTCTATAGAAAAACGGGAGTTAGTAATCCCGTCTTATTTTTCAATTGCACCTTCGAGTGAAGCTGTTTCTTTAAGTGGTAATACGGTCTTGATAGCAGCTAGTTCAAAAGTCAAGTAAACTCCATCTACATCAAGAACAATTGTTCTCTTCTCAGTATCTACTTCATCGACTGTTCCATAAAGTCCACCGATTGTAATCACTTCATAGCCTTTTTGGAGTTTGTTTAAACTTTCCATACGTTTTTGCGCTTGTTTCTTTTGAGAACGTTGCGTAAAGAACATCAAGCCAACCATAGCCACAAGAATGATTAAAAATGTATATTGTGATTCCATTATATTCTCCTTTGTCTTTTACATAGGACTACTATATCAAATTTCAGTTACTTTTACAAGATTGTACCTTACTTTTCTAGTAAGAAAAAACCAGAGCTTGCGCCCTGATTTTTAGAATTATTTCAAGTTTTGAACGACTTTTACAAGATTTTCGACAGTAAAGCCATATTCTGCCAATACTTTTGGTGCTGGGGCAGAGGCTCCGAAGGTATCAATACCAAGAACAGCACCATCTAGTCCAACATATTTGTACCAGTTTTGAGTTGCACCCATTTCGACTGCAACACGACGGCGAACTGCATTTGGAAGAATTTCTTCCTTGTATGCTGCATCTTGTTTATCAAAGACATCTGTAGATGGCATGCTGACTACGCGGACTTTTTCACCTTGACTAGCCAATTCTTTGGCAGCTGAGACAGCAAGATTGACCTCTGAACCTGTCGCAATCAAGATTGTATCAAAGTCTGCTGCATTTTCATAGACAACATAGGCACCTTTTGCAACCTTGTCAAAATCTGTTCCCTCTTCAACAGTCAAGTTTTGACGTGTCAAGACAAGGGCAGTTGGTGTTTTCTCACTTGTCACTGCAAGGTACCAAGCTGCTTGAGTTTCACGCGCATCTGCTGGACGGAAAACATTCAGATTTGGCATGGCACGAAGACCTGCTAAATGCTCAACTGGTTCGTGCGTTGGACCGTCTTCCCCGACTGCGATTGAATCGTGAGTAAAGACATAAGTCACAGGAAGTCCTTGCAAGGCTGACAAGCGGACAGCTGCCTTCACATAGTCAGAGAAGACGAAGAAAGTTCCACCGTATACACGAAGTCCACCGTGAAGAGCCATCCCGTTCAAGATCGTTCCCATTGCAAATTCACGAACACCAAACTGAATGTTACGGTTCAAGCGATGAGCATCGTCTTGAAGTCCGTCAGTCTTGATATAAGTCATGTTTGAGTGAGCTAGGTCAGCTGATCCACCTAGGAAGGTTGGTAATTTAGCCGCCACAACATTCAAGGCATCTTGACTTGAATTACGAGTTGCTTGAGAGAAACCATTTTCTAAAGCTGGGAAGTCTGCTGGAGTCACTTCAACTGGATCACGTCCATCGATGATAGCTTCTACTTCTGCAGCCAATTCTGGGTGAGCTTCTTTATAATCAGCAACTAATTTAGTCCAAGTTTGATAAGCTGATGCACCACGATCTGCAACATGTTCTTTGAAATCAGCATAAACTTGTTCTGGAATTTCAAATGGTTCATAGTCCCAACCGAGAGCTTGACGAGTAGCTGCAGTTTCATCTGCTCCAAGAGGAGCACCATGTACGGCATTAGTTCCTTGTTTATTTGGAGAACCGTATCCAATAACCGTCTTCACTTCAATCAAAGATGGCTTGCCTGAAGCTTTAGCTGTTTCGATAGCAGCATGGATTGCTTCCAAGTCTGTTCCATCTTCAACCAAGGCAGTATGCCAACCATAGGCATTGTAACGGTCACGAACGCTTTCTGTAAAGGAATCTTTTGTCTCACCATCCAAGTTGATGTCATTTGAGTCATAAAGAACAACCAACTTATCCAGTTTTTGCAAACCTGCGTATGAAGCCGCCTCACTTGAGACACCTTCCATCAAGTCTCCGTCTCCACAGATAACGTAAGTATAGTGGTCAAAGATATTGTAGCCTTCACGGTTATATTTGGCTGCCAAAAAACGTTCTGCTTGGGCAAAACCAGTAGCAGTTGAAATCCCTTGCCCTAGAGGACCTGTCGTAGCATCAATCCCTGCTGTATGGCCAAATTCTGGATGACCTGGTGTTTTTGAACCCCATTGGCGGAAGCTCTTGATCTCATCCATGCTGACATCTTCAAAACCAGAAAGGTGAAGAAGGGCATATAGAAGCATTGAACCATGACCAGCTGAAAGAATAAAACGGTCGCGGTTAATCCAGTTTGGTTGAGCTGGATTGATACGAAGTTGTTTTGTAAAGAGGCTGTAAGCCATCGGAGCTGCTCCCATAACCACACCTGGGTGACCTGAGTTGGCTTTGTTGATAGCGTCAATACCTAGGAAACGAATTGCATTAACAGATAGATTTGACATAGAATTTCCTTTCTATTTGAGGTGATTATTGAATCACACATTCTATTTTACTATTATATGAAAATTATCCGTATCATGCAACATACGGATAACCTCCAAAGAATATTTTTATATTATAGCAAAGCTTTAAATTGAATGTTAGAGTCTTGTTCAAAACAATCATCAAAACCACGTGGATGATGGTATTCTACTAAGTGTTGATCTTGAGGATAAGTGTACTTACCGCCAACTTCCCAGATAAATGGATGGAAATCGTATTGCAAGCGATCTTTTCTCATTTTCCAAAGTTCTAGAATCTCATTAGTAGAAGCCATGAAGTTAGACCAGATATCATAGTGAACTGGGATAATGACTTTGGTACGCAGATTTTCTGCCATACGAAGAAGGTCGATAGATGTCATTTTATCTTGGATACCTACCGGATTTTCACCATAGTTATTCAAAGCAACATCAATTTTAAAGTCTTTACCATGTTTTGCAAAATAGTTTGAGAAGTGAGAATCTGCACCATGATAGATGGTTCCACCTGGTGTTTCAAAGATATAGTTAACAGCCTTTTGAGCCATTTCTTCATCTGTAACAGCTAAGCCAGCAAGTTCACCGCCTGTCTCATCAGCACCGTTCACTGGGAGAGTTACCAAGCAAGTACGGTCAAATGATTCTACTGCATGAATCTTCATATCTTTTAATTCGATAGTGTCACCTGGTTTAACAACGATGATACGTTCTTTTGGAACACCCCATCCTTCCCAGATTCGTCCACAGTGGTAAGGACCGATAAACTTAACATGCTCTAACTTCGGATTGTTGAGAATTGCTGCAGCTGTGTATGGGTCGATATGATCACTATGGAAGTGTGAAACTAAGTAATAATCTAGTTCGTTGATAGCAAATGGATCGATAACCATTGGCTGAACACGCAAGTTTGGTTGCAACTTACGAACACCTGCCATATTTGCCATTTGGTGCCCACGAACCATATCTTTCACTTTTTTGGTTGATTTTCCACGGTTTGACCAAAGGTCCATGACAACGTTAGCACCACCTGGTGTCTTAATCCAAGTACCACAGTTGCCTAGCCACCACATGGCAAAATTGCCTTCAGGTACGACTTCTTCTTCGATTTCTTCGTTCAACCATGTTCCCCACTCTGGGAAAGTAGCTAAAATCCATGACTCTCTTGTAATTTCTTTGACATTTGGCATATGTTGCCTCCTTTGGATATAATTGTTATCTTTGAGATTAGTATACCACCCTTCAAAACACTAAAAAAGACCAAGAAAAACACAGGTTTGTGTTCATCATTGGACTGTCCTTCAAATATCTTCCAAAAAAGCTTGAACTACTATTTCTTGATTTATAAGTGTTTGAACCTCTTCTTGGAACTTACTAGCCAACTTGCTGTCTACAATATAAGACGAAATAAGACTAGAAAGATTTTCACTGAAACTTTTGCTCTCATTACGAAATATATTGTGTTTAAGATAGTCTAGCATTTTCAAAATATCTTCTGCTTCAAGGATAGGATTAACCCTTAAAATCGGAAATCTGCTATCCAAATCATCATTAGTAGTAATCACTACATCAACTTGTGCAATATCTTCCACACTCTTAAATTGTTCTGTTGTAAATACAGTGCCAATTTGCTCATTTGGAAAATAAAGTTTGCATTGTTTCAGCAAAAGTCTCGAAACCGCAACACCTTCATCACAAACGAGATAAACTTTTTTCATATTTTTTTGAGACGATGGTGTATACTTTAAAAATCCTCCAATATGAATCGTCAAATAGGCAATATCATCGTCTGTTAGCCGAATAAACCATGCTCCTTCTAAAATTTCCGCAGATTTTCTAGTGACTAAAAATAATTCTCCATACTTGGATCGAATTTGTTTTGTTAGAGGATTTTTAGAAAAAATACCGTACGTCTTTCTAAATAACAAGGCTTTACAGTGGATCATCAAATTTCGTAACAAATCATCCTTGTTCTCAATCTCCATTCGAATTTGTGATTCAAAATACCAGATAAATTCTTCTAAAGCAAGTTTTAATTGCCGAAAATCATCACTTTCTGCATGAATATCCAAATCTTTACGATAGGAGAGGAGAAGAACAGCTACAAGAGAAACTTCAAGTTCTGACAAAGAAATTTCAAACTTTTGAAACAACCGCTCTCCTAATTTCTTAGACACCTGATACTCTATTCTTTTTCTTATCAAAGAAAATTCTTTCTCTATATCCTGATGTCTTTCTTGATACTGTTCAACATTATGACAGCTTAACAGCAAATAAGGTAGAACCTGCAACATAAAAGTTACTTCATGATGATTTATTTTCTTCCCTAAATCTTGTTCAACTAAAGGAACCTGTTCCTTAAAAAATTGGTTCATTTCAACAGAAAGCAAACACTCACCATCTAACCTCTCTTTCATCTTATCTTCTAAAATAGATACAAAAGTGGCATTTTCTTCCATAAAAATATGATATAGAAGCGATTGAAGATACTGAATTTTATTAAGGGGGTGGGCATGAAGATGGTATCCCTGTGACTTGCTCACTTGCAAGGTCACCTGATATTGTTCCAAAGTTAGTTGATAACGAATACTATTCAAATCATTGAGAACAGTATTCCTAGACACCTCTGTTAACTCCATCAATTTTTCAATCGTAATACGTTCTTTAGAAATACCTATCCATAGTAACATTATCATCATACGTTCATGCGCACTCATGATATAATCGTACGAATCTACTTCCGATAATAGTTCACAACAAGCATCTCTCTGCTCTTCCGTTAAGTGAATACCAATTCGTGGAATACTAATGATATGAAGCGCCTCGTCACCCAAAGCAGCATTGATTTTGTCAATGTGATAATAAATTTTCCTTCTTGACTCTTTCAAATCTTTTGAAATCGCCATAATCGTTTTGGACGTTTCTTGATCCATCAAATATTGAAGCAAATCACAACTTGCCTTATCCAGTACCATATTTCATACTCCTCTATCAATCAACTGCCTTGAAAACAACTTTATAATAGTATCACATTCACTAACGCATTTCAATTATCAACAGTAGTCTCTTAATAACGAATACTTACAATTACAAAAGCGAGGCTTGGATCGAAAGGTCCTAGCCTCTTTTCAATTCAATTTCTTATTTCTTTTGACCGTAATAAGCATTTGGTCCATGCTTACGTTGGTAGTGCTTTTCTAGAATGTACTGGGGAGCAGGTTCAACTCTTGGATTGATTTGTTCTGTAAAGCGATTCATCTTTGATACTTCCTCTAGTACGACAGAGTGATAAACAGCATTCTCTGGATTTTTGCCCCAGGTGAATGGACCGTGATTGCGTACAACAATTCCTGGTACTTCAACCGGGTTAAGTCCGCGACGTTCAAACTCTTCTACGATAACCAGGCCAGTATCTTTTTCATAGGCCACTTCTACTTCGTCCTTGGTCAAACTACGGGCGCAAGGGATTGAACCGTAGAAATAGTCTGCATGGGTTGTTCCGTAGAAAGGAATATCACGACCTGCCTGAGCCCAACCAACAGCTTCTGTCGAATGAGTGTGGACTACACTACCAATTTCTGACCAAGCCTTATATAACTGCACATGAGTTGGAAGATCAGAAGATGGTCTTAAATCTCCTTCTAGAACTTGGCCATCCAAGTCCGTCACCACCATGTTTTCAGGTGTCAATTCGTCATAATCCACACCTGATGGTTTGATAACAATGACACCGAGTTCCCGATCGACTTCAGATACATTCCCCCAGGTAAATTTGACAAGTCCATGTTTTGGTAATGATTGATTGGCATTACAGACTCGTTTACGCATATCGTTTATTACTTGATTCATCTTACATCAAACCTGCTTTCTTAATTAGTGGATAGAGAAAAGCTTGCGCCTCTTGAATGGCTGCGCGTGTTTCTTCTACAGTTTCACAATTTTCAGACCACATTT
This sequence comes from Streptococcus sp. 4094, assembly GCF_013277125.1. NCBI lineage: Bacteria > Bacillati > Bacillota > Bacilli > Lactobacillales > Streptococcaceae > Streptococcus > Streptococcus sp. 4094. The sequence goes on from NZ_VMMI01000045.1 coordinate 16,368, forward strand.
CGATTAGGAAAGGTCCATTATAATTGGTTTGTTTTAAAATATCGAAAGCTTCTTCCCATTTGACACAACCTTGCCCAAAAGTTACATCTCGGAACTGGCCCTTTGAACTTTCTGTCACTGCATAAGTATCCTTGAGATGGAGAGCTGCGATGGCATGATGCCCAAGATAAAATTCACTGTAGACATCATTATGCCATGCAGATACATTACCAATATCTGGGTATACAAAGAGGTAGGGAGAGTCAATCTCTTTTTCTACAGCCAAGTATTTTTCGATGCTATTGATGAAAGGATCATCCATAATTTCAATAGCAAGTACCACCTGAGCCTCTTCAGCCCAGTCACAAGCTTTTCTCAAATTTTTGATAAAACGTTGGCGTGTCTGGGGTGACTTTTCCTCATAATAAACGTCGTAACCAGCTAATTGAATAGTACGAACTCCCAAGTCTTGGGCTAATTCAATACATTTTTTCATGAGTTCTAGAGATTTTTCCTCTATAACTGGATCATTTGATCCCAATGGGTAGCGACGATGGCCTGAAAAACAGATAGAAGGAATACGAACACCAGTTTTATAGATTGCTTTGACAACTTCCAAACGCTCGTCCTTGCTCCAGTCCAGTCTTGCTAAACGCTCGTCACGTTCATCAATAGACATCTCTACAAAATCAAAGCCTAACTCCTTGGCAAAATTTAAACGTTCTAGCCAAGTAAAGTGTGTCGGGGTTGCCTTTTCATAAATTCCAATTGGACGTGCCATGGTTTACCCCCAAATTCGTCTGATTTCATCCTTGAAGGCACGCGCTGCTCCTGCTGGATCAGCAGCTTCTGTAATTCCACGACCTGCGATGAAGGTAAAGACATCAACGCCTTCAAATAGTTTGAGAGTATCTACATCTAGACCACCTGTTACAGACACACGGAAGCCCATGTCGATGAGTTTTTTAACCTTATTAAGGTCTTTTTCACCCCAAGTCTCACCAGCAAGAAGTGCATCACGAGATTGGTGATAAATAGCTTGTGAGATACCAGCATCTAGCCAAAGCTGAGCTTGTTCAAAAGTCCAATCGCCATAAAGTTCAATCTGGATTTCGCCTCGGTCTCCACGTTCAGCCGTGATAGCCTTTAGAGCCGCTTCCATAGTAGGGATAGTTGCACAACAGATACAAGTCATCCAATCGGCACCACGAACGGCATTATTTTTGGCAACTGTTCCACCAGCATCGGCACATTTTGTGTCTGCCACAATAATCTTATCTGGAAAAAGGTTTCGCAAGACTTCAACCAGTTCACTTCCAACTTGTAATAAGCAAACAGTTCCAGCTTCGATAATATCTACTTCCTGACCAACAGAAACAGCTGCTTTAATCGCTCCTTGCAAGTCTGAATGATCTAATGCAACTTGTAAATTAGGTATTCTTTTTGTCATTTCTTTATTCTTCTTTCTAACTTTCCAAATCCAATCCTTCGAGATAAGGGCTATCCTTAGATTCTTCAATCATAGCCAAGACATCTTCTTTAGTCTGGCAAGCCTGTAAACGTGCAATAGAATCTTCTAATTCAAACAGGGCAATGATTTGTGGAATGGCTACACTTGTGTGAATTTTTGAGCTTGTTGCTGCTAGTGCCAACAAAACAGATACCTCTTTCCCATCTGAAAATACAACAGGATTTTGTAAGGTAATCAATGAAAAGGCATCTCTTTGCACTCCAGCTTCAGGTCTAGCGTGGGGCATAGCCATACCTGGCATTAAGATATAGTAAGGGCCATACTCTTCAGTTGATTCGATAATAGCATCGTAATACTCTGGCAAAATTGCCCCACTTTCAATCAAGGGATCTACTGCTACCTTGACTGCTTCTTTCCAGTCTTTAGCTTCTAAACCTAGTCGGATCGAGTCATTGTCAATTAAAGCTTGTTTTAAATTCATATCTGCCTCCTTTATTTAAAGAGGGAGAAGGACAGAAACGATGATTCTCAGTTTCTATCCAGCCCCCTCCAACCTTTTACTGTAGTGCTTGACTGAGTTTTTCAGTGATTTCTTTATCATCCATCAAGTTGTCAAGCCCAATTAACTTCCCATTAGTTCGCCCTTCCAATTCTTGGATCAAATGAAGAGAAGCGATTACGATGTCATATCCTGCTGCTAAACCTTTAGCTTCACCGACACTGCATGAATTGACTGTAAAATCTGTTTGATTAAGCTTACGGAGAGCATTTTCAACCTTCATCTTGATAACCATTGATGAACCCATTCCATTTCCGCACGCTGCTAATACTTTAACCATTTTATTTCTCCTTTTCTAGATACTAAGCTTCTTCTTGAACTGCACCGTTGTAATATTTCTCTTTATCTTTTGCTTTGGCAAATTGAAGTTGAGGAATAACAAGCAAGAAGAGACACACAAGTACATAACCAACAATACCAAGGTATTTGAAGATATATCCAAATCCAAGCCATGGGAATTCAAAGTCGATATTTCCATGGTAACCACCATAAGATGCTAAATCAAGAAGAGCTACACAGAGAGCTCCTAAAGCAACTTGGAGAACACCTGAGATGAAGGATAGGATAACAGCCGCTTTCCATCCACCGCGTTTATCAGCGTAGACCGCAATGGCTGCATTGTCAAAGAACACTGGTACAAATCCTGTAATAATAAGAATCGGATTTTTAAAGACGATGAGCAAGACAATTGTGATCAATTGACCAATCAAACCAAAGGCAAATCCTGACAAGACAGCGTTTGGAGAACCAAATCCATAAGAAGCTGCAACGTCAACCGCTGGGAATGAGCCTGGCAACAATTTGTTTGAAATACCTTGGAAGGCGTTTGTCAACTCAGATACGAACATGCGGACACCTTGCATCAAAACGAACAAGTAAACTGAGAAGGTAAAGGCTGTTTGAATAATGTACATAAAGAAATCTTGTTTAGCAGGATTGAATAGAGTTCCTGAAGTGATGACTTCTTTATTAGACATAATGTCTGGACCCAAGATTAAAAGAATGGCTCCGAAGAATACGAGCATCAAGGTAGCAGATGCAACAACTGTATCGTGGAAGATTGAGAGGAACTTAGGTAATTTAAGATTGTCTAAACTTTCTTCTTTCTTACCAAAGCGTCCTGCTACTTTATCTACAAACCAGATTGCAAATTGCTGTTGGTGACCAATCGCAAATCCGCCACCACCAGTCAAGCGTTGAGTTGCCTCAACAGTCATATTTGAACTAACTGCCCAGTAAAGTCCACAGATGATACCAATCGCTGCTGTACCGTAAGCATTGCGCAATTGTGGTACTAAGAATAGAACCATAAGAGATACTGTTGCAGCTTGTTGTACCATGATGTGACCAGTAATAAAGAGGGTTCTTACCTTCGTGATCTTGCGAAGAGCTACGAGCAAGATATTTATTCCGAAACCAATCAATAGAGCTGTAGTTGCAGTTCCAACAAAATCTGGAAACTCTGCTGCAATTTTGTTGTTTGCTGCAGCAAGTCCAAAGTAAGGGTCGATAACCGCTGCACCAATTTGGAATTTGTAGTTAAGGGCTGCTAAGATCGGACGGAAGGTTGTAACCAAACCACCTGCACCCACATTGAGCAACATATACCCTACTGTTGCTTTAACAAACCCTGAGAAAACGTCGTGGGCAGGTTTTTTCAAAAGTGCGTATCCTATCAACACCAATAAACCTACGAAAAATGCGGGATTCTGCAAAATATTGCTAGAAAACCAATTTAGAACACTTGAAATGACTTCCATAATTGTTCTCCTTTTGAATTGTTTTTGTAGGTTTATTATATAATTTGAAAGCGTAAACAAAAAGACCAAGAATTACACAGCGGACTGTTCACTCTTGGACTGTATGATTTATGATATTTTAATGATTAGCTTAGTTTCTCGTAGCTAGATAAAATGGAAGAATTTTATCATAAGATTTCAGTAGGGCTTCTACGATTTCTTCTTCAGATGAATTCTCTGTTATAGGGACATCTATTTTAACTAACACTTTTCGGACTTCCTGATTGGATAGTTTATTTCTTAAAATTTGACGATTTTCTTCGTTCGCCTCCCACCGTTGACTTTGACCATCAGAGTAGACTAGATAATAAACACCTTCAACGGTTGGAACTTTTAAAACTTTGGCCTGCTTGCCTAGAGTTCGCTCATCTTTCTTACGCTCGATGAAACTGACCTCTAAGGAAATTCCAAAGTCAGTAGATGTCCCATACAAACGAAGAGCCAACATAGGTTCTGTTACTTGTCCGTCTCTCTGTAGATAAACCCAAAAATGTGGTCGTAAACGTTGCGCCTGATTCATCCACTGGCTAGTCTGTTGAAGTTGCCATTCTGGATGACTTGCTTGAAAGGCTTTAGCCAGTTCTGTAAAAGCCTTTCGAGCCTCTTGGCCTTTGTGGCGCAATTCCAGCATTTTCTCTCGCTCTGCTCCCGCCTTATCAGGATTACGGTACTGCAAATCAGCAAAGTCTAAATAGTCTCTTATCTTATTCAACATTAATTTAATCTCCTCCAGCTAGCAAAAAATCAGGATAACCCTGATTTTACTTATTCTGTATCTACAACGACATAGCGATTTGGCTCATCACCCTCAGAGTAACTCGTCACGCCATCCAAACGTGAAATAATACGATGAATAATCTTGCGTTCGCTATTCGACATTGGATCTGTCTGATGACTGCGCCCTTCTTCTAAAACACGAGTCGCCAATTTTTGCGCATAGGTCTGCAAGACTTCTGCACGGTGTTCAACATAATCATTGACATTAATAGTAATGTAGAAGGTTCTTGAATAGCGGTTGTAAAGATAATTTTGAGCCAACAGTTGCAAGGCCTTCAATACTTTACCATGATAACCGATAATACGCCCTGGTTCGTTAGTATCAATTTGCAAATTGATACTACGACGGTTATAATCATTTGAAAGTGTGGCTTCAACATCCATGTCATCAATAATCGTTTGAACATAAGTCGTGACTTCCGTAGCTACTTGTTCAATATCAAAGCTCGGTTCAACCTTCAAGCCCAAGTCTTCTAGTTCTTGACTTTCAGTTTGCTCAGCTTGGTTTTCAATAATAGGAGTTTCTACTTCTTCTTCGAGAGCAGTTTCTTCAAGTTGTAACTCATTTAAAATCTCAATGTGACCAGTTTCTTCTAAGATAGTGCTGGCATGTCTTTCATGTTTTAAGATTTCAGCCTTGACTTCATCAGAAATACCTTGGCCTCCCTCTTCAATCTTTTTAATTGCTTCTACAACATGACCCAAATCAACAGTTGCTTCACTGACTGTTTTAACAGGCTCATTCAAATCATTGATTTGTTTTGGAACTCCCTTTACAGCTTGTTGGTTTGCTTTTACAACTGTCGTTTCACTAATAGCATCGATATCCACTTGGGCTGGTTTTTTACCAAATAAGCCAAGAAACCCTTTTTTCTCACGAGAAATGACTTTGATATGAGCCTTCATTCTTGGAATATCTAATTCTTTCAATCCTTTCTGGATTGCTTCTTCAACAGTTGAACCTGTAAATACTACCATTACCAGATTCCTCCTTATTATTTCGTTTTCTGAGCCTTTTTCTTGGCTTTTCTTTTTCTATTTTCCAAATCTTTCTGTGCCTGTACTACAGCCTCGCGCTCTGCAATAATCTTGAATGGATTGTTCAAGAAATAGGTTTGCAAGACTTGATAGGCATTGGACACTGCCCAGTAGAGCGCTACTCCGCTCGGAGCATAGACTCCAAAGACAAAGATCAAGACTGGAATCCCATACATCATCGCAGTTGTAGCCCCATTACGCTCAGACAAGGCTTTATTAGACAACCAAGTACTTAAAAAGGTAAATACTGCTGCTAAAATCGGAAGAACAAGGGTCGTATCCACACCACCAAGGTTAATCCATAAGAAATGACCTGTCTTTAAAAAGTCAACTCTTGATAGAGCTTGGAACAAAGCCAAGATAACCGGCATCTGAATCAAAATCGGCCAAAGAGAATCTGACTGTCTGACACCCATTTCTTTAAAGACTTTACGCATTTCTTGCTCTAGCTTGGTTCTGCTTTCCATATCACGACCTGGATATTGTTCTCGAAGCGCCTTAATGCGTGGTTGAGCTTCCTGCATTTTTCTGGAAGCCACCATTTGCACTTGGAAGACTGGCAAGAGAACTGTACGAATCAAGACCGTAAAGAGGATAATCCCCACTCCGATACTGATATCAAACGATAAAAAGCGAATGATTTCCGCAAAGAAGTAAACAAATTTACTCCAAAAATCAGCCGAATCGGCTGTAATATCGCTAGTTGTCCCATTAGTCGCACAGGCTGTCATGATCAATAGAGACAGTCCTAGCAAACTAGTCAACTGTAGTTTCTTTTTCACTCCCATTTCCTTCCTGGTAAATCTTTGATAATTTTAATACGTGGAGTAGATTTTTCTCCATCTCTGCGTATCCCAAGGTTTCGACCCCTTTTCGAGCAATGACAACAAAATCGACATCTTCTACCAGACTCCCTTTTGCATTCTGGATAATATGCCGAATCCGTCGTTTGATTTGATTTCTAGTGACGGCATTCCCCAGTTTTTTGCTAACTGATAGACCTACTCGAAAATGGTTTTTCTGATTTTCTAATTGGTAGACAACAAATTTGCGATTAGCAAAACTTGTCCCCTCCTTGAAAATCGCCTTAAAATCTTTCTCTCTTTTTACACGAAAGTTTTTCTTCAAAACTCAACTCCATCTATTAAATTACTACTATTATACCATATTTTTCAAAAAAGCCAATCATAGCAAGGTTTTGGACAATTTCACCATAAAAAGAAGCTGGAAAAATCTCTTTCCCAACTCCTTGTACGGAATATTTTTACTAGTTTTACTTATTTTTTCAAGCGTTCAACGTCACGGGCAATGACCAATTCTTCATCTGTTGGAATAACCAAGACACGGATCTTCGCTGTCTCTGTTGAGATGTCTCCTGTCACACCAAAGACATTCTTCTCTGGATCAACATCACAGCCAAACCAAGAGATACCTGAAATAACATCTTCACGTACATCGGTTGCATTTTCTCCTACACCCGCTGTAAAGATAATAGCATCTGCTCCGTTTAGGACTGCGAGGTATTGACCGATATGTTTTTGGATACGGTCAACATACATTTCATAAGCCAAGCTAGCATCATGATCTCCTGCTTCTTTCGCAGCAATCACATCACGCATATCACTAGAATTAGCAGAAACTCCCAAAAGACCTGATTCACGATTAAGGACGCGACTAATGTCTTCAGGCGTGTTAAAATCCTCTGTATATTGCATTAAATAAGGAATGATAGCTGGGTCAATATCTCCTGTACGAGTACCCATCATCACACCACCAAGTGGAGTGAAGCCCATTGAAGTATCGACAGATTGACCATCCTTAACAGCTGTAATAGAAGCACCATTACCGATGTGGCAAGTAATCAATTTCAAGTCCTCTAATGGACGGCCCAAGAGTTTTGCTGCTTCTCCTGCTACAAACTGGTGACTTGTACCGTGGGCACCATATTTACGCACCTTGTTTTCTGTGTAATATTTTGTTGGTAGAGGGTAGCGATAAGCTTTCTCTGGCATACTTGTGTGGAAGGAAGTATCAAAAACAACTACACTCGTAATGTCTGGCAACAATTCCTTGAAAGCACGAACACCTGCCGCATTGGCTGGATTGTGAAGAGGAGCCAACAAGCTCAACTCTTCAACTTTTTCTAAAACATCTCCTTCAACTACTGTTGATTCTTTGAAATATTCTCCACCTGCAACAACACGGTGACCAACACCTGTAATCTCGTCATAAGCCTTGATAATATCGAAACGAATCAAGTCATCCAATAAGATTTTAACAGCTTGTGTGTGATTTTCGATATCCAAAATTTGTTGTTCAGAACGGCCATCAAATTTTACAGTTGAAATTGAATCTTTCAAACCGATACGTTCAATCAAACCTTTCGCCAATACTTTTTCTTCTGGCATTAAGTATAATTGCCATTTCAAACTTGAACTTCCTGCATTGATTGCGATTGTTTTTGTCATTATCAATTACCTCTTTTAAGCGTTTTCAACTATTATAACAAAATCTATTTTATATTTCAGTACCTTGAGTCCATTTTTGAAAATTTTCTTTAAATTTCATTAAAACACTTGCATCTTGCAAGCTAGCAAGTGGATAAACAAAAGGCTCTACTGCTATTTCATTTTTCTTCTGTAAGATAAAAATAGTCTTAGATTGGTTGGCATTAGCAAAGAGATTTTCAGGCAGACTGATGATAGCAACCAGACTTGCCTCCTCTTTCAACCAGCCTTTCAACAAATCACTTTGAGGGCTGGTCAACAAATCACTCGGAGCGAGAAAAATAGCATATCCATCTGACTTGAGGTACTTAAGCCCTTGTTCCATGAGCAAGTGATGGGCGTAAGTATGTTCTTGACTAGAAGCAACTTGATGGCGCGACGCAACGGCATCATCAGGATAATAGCCAACAGGCAAGTCGCTGATGACCACATCACTTTCTTTGAGCATTTGTGGACGAACGGCATCTCCTTGGACAAAGCCAGCCTGCAAACCAATTACATCTGCCATGCTTGCTGCCAAATCAATCAGCAAATCATCCACTTCCATTCCCAAGTAATCCACCTTTTTATCAAGCGAGGTTAAGAAAGTAGCGCCCAGAATTCCCATCCCAGAACCCATTTCGAGGATAGTAATTTCCTCTTCTTTAAACAACTCTTCCACAATAAACACCAAAAGTAAAGCAATGGCATCTGGCGTAAACTGGTGATTAGCCTGCAAGGGTTCTGTTTGCCCAGCCTTCATCAAGAGAAACTGGTAGGTCTTGAGCCATTCTTCTCTGCGAAGCGCTAAGCGTTTAAGGGCATGATTGTTCTCCTTGACCTGCTCTAACTCAGTCTCACCATCCAAATAAATGCTATTTTGCTCCACCAAGGCGTCATAAAAGTTGGTCGCCAAATCACTTTGGATGACTTGGACATTCTCTAGTAAATAGGTATAAGCTTGTTCAATTTTTTCAAAATCCATATTCCTATCTTATCAAATTTCCCTTCTTTTTTCCATCCTTATAGAAAAATCACTACCTGACTAGGCGAGTGATTTTTGGGCTACTGTTAAAAAGAGTTCTGAGTAATTTCCTTGAAACAGGTCTTCAGCGCTATAGAGGATCTGACTATGTACAGATGAAAAACCATGCTCAATTAGCTGTTTTTCCAGTTCAGCTAAATCAAATCCATGATGGTTAGCTTCTGTCTTGGTAAAATCAGCAACGAGGAGTTGTCCATCTTCCTTCAAATGTTGATGAAACAGTGAGAGAGCCTCATCCAAATCAGGCATATGATGAAGAACCCGACAAACAACAATGAGGTCAAACTCTTGCCCCAAGGGGTTTTTCAGTAAATCTTGCTCCAAAAACTGGATATTCTTGATGTCTTGCTGCTCCGCTTTCAAACGAGCTTGCTCCAGCATTTTCTCAGAAATATCCACCAGTGTTACAAATTGGGTTTGTTTGGCCAGAGGCAAGGCTAATAGACCCGTGCCACCACCGAAATCCAAAATTTCTTTGTCTGATAGAAGATCAATCTGTTTCTCGACTGCTTGACAAACCAAGTTTGCAAGGAAGATATTTTTAGGGGAATCAAAAGTTTCTGCTTTGTTGTTAAAATCATGTTTCATATTTTTAGTTTAGCACAAAGTAGCTTGATTAGCTAGGAATTCTCCTTCTTTTCAGATTTCTCTTCTGATTTTTTCTTCTCTGCTTGATCACTTGAATCAGTCGCTACCTCTTCCTTTTTCTCTGTTTTCTCTTCTTTGATTTTGACTGAAGGAAATAGAAACTCATATTGACTCTTAGGCGTACGAACCCTTGTCACCAAGCTTGTTTTCTTGTTTTGATAGCTTACCTGACCTAGATTAAAAACCTGTTCCCCACTTTCTTGCTCGGCTTTATCCTTGGTTCGTTTGGCCATGGCAAAAGCAATCAGTTTTTCTTTATTTAAAGCATAGTCTTGATAGTGGGCGACTTGTCGGTTCAAGTAAAATTGTAACAAAAGACTAAAGATGGCTGCCATGGTGACTGCATAGAGGAGAACACCTGCCTTAACTTTTTTCTTTTTCCACACGATAGATGAACTCCCTTTCTAAACCTTTTTGGAACTGGAAACGAAAGCGAATCAGTTGATTCTCCTCTGTAATCTGCGCAGATTTGAGTCCATAAACCATAGGCTGATAACCCCGTCCACTGGCATCAGTTTTTCGAAAATCATCCGATTTTGACTTACCTATCGCAATTTCCTTGCCATCTTGCTTCATATAGAGGCGATTGCCCTCCACTTTTTCGAACTGCGAACGGTCTAATTCTGCCTCCAACTGGTCCACAAACAAGAGCCACTCTTTTTGTTCGCTTTGCTGCTGGTAGCGAACTTCTGAAATGAGGAGCTGACTCATGGCTTGAAAGAGGAGTAAGCTTCCACTGATGACAATGAGGGCAATCAGGGATTCCAACAGGGTAAAAGCCTTGACCTTATGGCTCTTTGATAGCCAACAACTGTTCTGAACCATGATAAACCTCCAATCCCTTTTCACTAGAAAACACCTGAATCTCAACTCCATTTATGTTTACCTGATTTTGACCTGTCTGCAGGGCCATCTTAGCTACACGCAAGACTTCTTCCTTTTGCAAGATTTTTGCTTCTTCTTGTCTATTTTTCTGAATTTGTCCCAAAAGGAGGGTTGCAATGCTGGCAAAGATAGCTAGAGCGACTACTGCTTCCAGTAAAATCACTGCCCTAATTTTTTGTTTCCTTAATGCGTTTAATTTTTCCATTTCCTAGATATAATTGATAGCGAATCGCTCCTTTACTGGTCTGAAATTCAACCTTAGCCAGGGACGAATTGCCCCCAGCTCGGTCAAATGTGATACTTTGTCCCGATGGTGCCTGAATTCCTTTAGGAACTGTCAACTTTTGACTGCCATTACTGATTGTCTGCCCATCTAAGTTTAGACTAGTCTTTTGCTGACTAGCTACACTGCGTTTTTGGGTTTCCCGATAGAGTTCTTCAAACTCCATAAAGAAAATCTGCTCCTCTACCGCTGCAAAAGTGGACTGAACAGAGCCTGACAAGCCCAAGGCTACGATACTCACAAGTCCCAAAACCAAGAGACTTTCCAGCATGGTAAAGGCCTTAATCTGCAACGGTTTGACTGGTATTTTGTTTAGCATGGTATTCTTTATAAGCTTTAGCCTGTTCTTCTGTGATTCGCCCATCTGCTTGTAACTTGCTTAGGCTAGCATCTTCATTTTTATCCAAGCTATAAAGCTCTGCCTGGCTTTCCACCACCTTAACAACAGCAGCTTTTCCTTTGTCGTTGACTGCTTCTTTTTGTTTGGTCAGATTAGGTACAAAGAGCAAGAGAAGCACGCTGATGATGAGCAAGACCACCAACATTTCCACAAGTGTGAAAGCCTTCACTTTCACTTTTTTCAAGAATGTCATCATTTTTTTCATTTTAAAAATTTACCTCCATATTGTGATACATGGGCATGAGCATTGCCGCATAAAGTAAAACGATAATCAGAGCCACAAAGATAAAGACCAGTGGCTGCACCAAATTCATGGTGCGGTTGACTCGGGTAAAAAAGGCTTCCCAAGTTTTTTCAGCATAGATTTCCAACTCACTACCCAGCTTGGACTTGACTTCCCCATACTCGATGATGAGACTCAATTCCTTCCTAAAGAAAGGATAGGTTCCTATAGTTTGAGAAAATTCTCGACCATTTTGGAGAGCATGAGCCAAATCTTGACCGATTTCTTTAAAGAGCTGGGAACCTTGTTCCTGCATCATCTGAAAAATCTGCGTCAACTCCATTCCCTGCGAAATCATATTCCCCCACTCACGCGCATAATAGGCTGTCAAATAAGTCTGCACAAAGATTCCAAAAAAGGGAAGGCGTGCTAAGATAGAAAAGACACGCATCTTAGAACTTCTTTTATAAAAAGTGAGTGCTAAAAGGACACCTACTGAAACAAACCCTACCATTCCTAGAAAGATTTGTGGCAGATTTCCGATAATTTGGGTGGCAATATTGCTGCTATCCAGTTGTGGTAGTAGATAGTTCCGTAGTCCCAGCATAATTAAGAGAAGAAAACCCAGCAAAATCAAGGGATAGGTCGCTACTTCAATTAGTTTTTTCTTTACCTTGGCCAGATTGTCTAGATATTCTTCTATCTTTCCCAAACTCAGGTGGAGATTTCCATGGACTTCCGCTAGGGATAACTGAGTGACAATGGCACTTGAAAAGCCCAAACTTTCCATCATTTCTGAGAATGATTTCCCTTGAGACAAGCCCGTGCGCATCTGGGTCACACACTGCTTGTCCAATAAGGCACTCCTATCTAAAAAGGAGATGGTCTCCACCAGATGAAAACCACTGGAAAAGAGATTGTTAAACAAGGTGATGATATTTTTTTGCTTAGCTGTAGCTAATTTTTTCCGTTTCAGCCTGAAGACTTGTGATATGTCCATCTTTAAGAAGCTGGTCAATCTGTTCATTCCAGCTAGTTGGCTGGTGTTCTTGATAGTCTTTGTTGGCAAAGTCAACGATTCCTCCTCCCCCGATTAATCTCTGATAGCAGACTCCTTGCAGAACGACTGCCAATTCCTCCTCACTCACACCCAACTCCAACAGGCGCTCATAAACACCTCGAATACTCTTGGCGTGAATGGTTGAAAAGACTGTCGCCCCTGTCAAACTAGCTCTGACCACTGCACGCGCCGTCTCGCTGTCACGAATTTCTCCGATAATCAAGAGATCTGGTCGATGACGCAAGGAAAGTTTGATTAGATTTTCATAGGTCAACCCGATTGCTTCGTTCAACTGCAACTGGAGCATGTCGTCCTGCTTGATTTCTACAGGGTCTTCGATGGACATGACTTGTTGCCCTTTAAAGAGAGATTTAGCCAATTCGTGCATCAAGGTTGTCTTGCCACTTCCGACTGGACCAGCAAAAAGATAGAGTCCCCGTTGCCTGTACTGCTTGCCCAGTTCTTCAATATCCTGAAACCAAAAATGCAAATCCTGCGCCTCATCATGCAACAAGCGAATAACTAAACTCTCATGCCCTCTATAATCGCCTACAGTAGATAGACGTAGAGATGCCATCTTCTGGTCATAGGCATAATCACAGGAACCCAGTTGGCTACGTCGCTTTTCTCCCACATTCATACCCGCCACAAACTTAAAGTGACTGATGACGGCCGCAAACTTTTCAAAATCATAACAACCGATTTTACAGCGCTCGTCTCCTACCCTCATATGAAGCTCATAAGCGTCTAGCTTGGGGACAAAATAAATGTCTTGCGCTCCTTTTTTCCGAGCTGAACGAATGATTTCTTGTGCAATTTCTTGAACCATACTTACCTCCTCACCTATACTATTCGCAAAGATTTGGAAAAATAAAAAAAGCAACTCCAAAAAAGTTACTTTTTCTCTATTTTAATTTCATACGGCAAGAACGGTGCCTTTCCTTACCGGTTTGTTTTTCATAGCCTGGGCGTAGTTTTTCATCTGGGATAACCTGCTCATCCTGTAAAAGAGCCAAAGAATGGTATTGTTGTAAATACTCGTCACATTCATCGCACCAGCGTTGGTCTTCTGGATCCCAAAAAATGGTCATCAAGTCACTTCTGCTTTTATAAAGAGGGGATTCTTGTTCTAATTTAAACCAGCAAGTTTTGTAGTATTTGAGAGCATCATAATACTGGTCAAATTTCTTACTAGCTACAATATCTTCTTCCCAACCTTCTAAGAACCACCACGGTTCAAAATCTCCGTACATTTCTATAACACGATACATATTCATTCATTCCTTTGTACCGTATATTATAACCAATTCCGCCAGACAAGAAAAGAAATATGCTCATTCTTAATTTTTTGATAAAAAATCCAGTCATCTGATGGATGACTGAATTTCTATTTGCTTGTGTTCCAAAATCTTTTTACTACCTAGGCTTCAGAAATATCGTTTTCGATGATGACCTTAATTGCATGGTGGTCTGCTGCCTTACTGAAGACTTCATAGGCTTTTTCAATTTCACTGAGTTTGAAATAGTGAGTTACCAATTTTTCTGGTTCAATCTTATGACTTTCAAGTGCTTTCAACAATTGTGGAGTTGTATTTGTAGATACCAAACCAGTTGTTACATTGATGTTGCGAATCCAAAGTTTGTCTAAATCAAATTCAACTGGTTTACCATGTACACCACAGTTGGCAACTGTTCCGTCTACACCAATAATCTTTTGACAGAAATCAAATGTTGCAGGAATACCAACAGCTTCGATAGCGACATCTACACCACGGCCATCTGTCAAATCATAAATTTCTTTAATGGCTTTTTCAGGGTCTGAAGAATTAACCTTGTGAGTCGCACCAAATGATACAGCAGTTTCCAAGCGGTTATCGTCTAAGTCCACCATAATCAATTTAGCTGGTGAGTAGAATTGAGCTGTTAAAAGAGCAGCCAATCCAACTGGACCTGAACCAATAATGGCTACGCTGCAACCAGGTTCTACTTCCCCTTTCAAGACACCAATTTCATATCCAGTAGGTAGAATGTCTGATAGCATAACCAAGGCTTCATCTGACAAGTCTTCTGGAGTGTGGTAAAGAGTATTATCTGCATGAGGGACACGTAGATATTCAGCCTGCATACCATCAATTAAGTGACCGAAAATCCAGCCCCCTTCGTCTTCACAGTGGGCATAAATTCCTTTTTTACAGTAGTAGCATTTACCACAGGCACAGACACAAGAAATCAAGACCTTGTCGCCTTTTTTGAAGTTAGAAACTCCTTCCCCAACTTCTTCAACAATCCCAATCCCTTCGTGACCAAGAATGGTACCACTTTGGCAAGCAGGAACATCCCCTTTGATAATATGGAGGTCTGTTCCACAAATAGTGGTTTTTACGATACGCACAATAGCGTCTGTTGGCTTACGAATAACTGGTTTGTCTACATCAACAAAAGAAGCAAGTCCTGGTTTAACATAAGTATAGGCTTTCATAAAGCACTCCTCCGTTTTTTTATTTGTACTATTTATAATATAATTGTAAACCTTTTCATTTGCTTGTTCAAGATTTTTTGTGATATTTTTAACTTTTTCATTTACCGGTAAAGTAATATAGATAAAAAAGCAGAAGCTAGTCTCTAACTTCTGCCTTCTCTCTTATGCTTGATAACGTTTCACACCGTCTAGGTAGGTTGCTACCAATTCCAAATCTTTATCTAGTACGATAAAGTCAGCATCGTAGCCTTCACGGATTTGACCACAGACATCATCGATGTGAACGGATTTTGCTGGGTTGAGGCTGGCCATCATGACCGCTTCGTGTGGATTTGCAATACCCCACTCGACTACATTTCTCATACCATCTTTAAGTTTGAGGATAGAACCTGCCAAATTACCAGTAGATTTGAGACGTGCAGTTCCATTTGCTACTACAACAGGGAATTCTCCCAACATATAGTCACCGTCTTCAAGCCCACCAGCTGTCATACAGTCCGTAATAAGAGCGATGTTTTCTGTCCCCTTTTGCTTAAGTAAAATCTCACAAGCTTTTGGATCTACGTGATAACCATCACAAATCAATTCTGCGTAAGTATGTGGGAGCTCATACATAGCTCCTACCATACCGAGTTCGCGGTGTGTTAAACCACGCATCCCATTATAGGCATGTACCCATACACTAGCTCCAGCATCAACTGCCTTCTTAGCTTGTTCAAATGTCGCATCTGAGTGTCCAAGTGCAACTGTCACACCTTCACCTGTAATAGTACGTACAAAATCTTCCACCCCATCACGTTCTGGTGCAATAGCGATCTTATTTAGCATCCCTTTTGCAGCATCCTGCCAAGAATGAAACTCCTCAACACCCGGGTCTCTCATATAAGTTGGATTTTGTGCCCCCTTAAAAGTTTCTGTGAAATATGGACCTTCATAATAAATCCCACGAATCTTAGCACCTGTTGCTTCTTTATAATGGTTTCCAAGATTTTCAGTGACTGCAAGCAATTGCTCATAAGTGGCTGTTAAAGTTGTGGGCAAGAAACTGGTAACACCGGTACTAAGAAGTCCTTCACTCATAGTATGCAATGTCCCTTCAATGTTGTTGTCCATCACATCTACACCTGCATATCCATGAATATGAGTATCCACAAGACCTGGTGCAATGCTATAACCTGTATAGTCAATCACCTCTGCTCCTTCAGGAATTTGCTCTACATGTTTTCCAAACTTGCCGTCCACAAGTTCCAAGTATCCACCACGACGAACCCCGTGTGGGTAGAAAAATTGATCTGCTTTAATATAGTTAGGCATAATGTTAACCTCCTTAAAAGATTGATTCTACAATTTATTATGTCAATTACATTATAAACCTTTCTTTTTTATTTGTAAATGGTATAGACCTATTTTCTAGAGATATTTTAAAAGAGCTGGATTTCTCCAACTCTTTTCTCTGTAATACAGGTTATTTTGATTTGACTGGTTTGTCTTGAGCTGTTTGCAAGGCTGTAGCAATGGTATCTGCATACAATTTTGCTCCTACTTCAATAGTGCTAGTGTCACTTCCGAAATGGACTTGGTCTGTTCCTGCCCAGATTTCTGGATGCTCTTTCGCAACTTGATTCCAATCTGCTATCGTAATGTAAGGTGTCTTCTCTGCCAATTCTCTCATATAGGCAGCCGCCTTCTCAACGATGGCATAGGTCTCTTTTGTCTTATCTCCCTCATAAGGAGTCACCAAAACCATATGATGGCCCTTAGGAAGATTTTTCACGATACTGTCCCAGTCTTCCTTGTAATTTTCAGGATTATTTACCCCAGTCGCAATGACCACCATCTTAGGTAAAAATTTATTCTGGCTATTGTTTAGCATGATTTCATTGGCATTCTTGGTTGTTCTGCTGACCTGAGCATTTATCTGTGCTCCTGGAAGGGCTGTCTGCAAAGCTGTATTTGCCCTTAAAGCCACTGAGTCACCAATTAACATAGTACCATCAGCAATCCCCAAACTATCAGCTTCTGCTCGTTCTGCCATCACTTTTGTTTGGGCAATATTTGTTGCAGCTTGCTTCAAGCCATTGACAGTTAAATCTGTCTCAAACGCTCCCACTTGTGGTGCCAACAGAGTTACTAAGAAGACAATGAAGGCCAAGATTCCTGTACTTGTTGCAAGAATTGCGTGAATATAAGGCAGGGGACGAAGAGTTTGTATAATAGGTGTATTCTTGCCTGCAATCCACGGCTCCAATACATAGAATGATAGGCTAGCAAAGCCATAAGAAAAAATCAAAGTCAGTAATACAGCAAGAAGATTTGATGTCAACTGTGAAAAAATGATATAGAAAGGCCAATGGAAAAGATAAACCGCATAGCTAGTATCCGCTAAAAAGCTGATCATCTTTGGCTCCTGCACGTTAGGAGTCTTTTCATGTAAGACACGCGCCGCCAGAATCATAGCAAGAGCTGCAAGGCTGGCAAGCAAGAAGCCAATAAGATAGGCAAAGAGATAGGTAAATTTGACAAAGAAGGTCAAAATGAGTAAGAAGGCAAAACCTCCTGCAAAAATCAACAGGGTCTTTCGTAAATCCCAGATTTTATCCAACTGCTTGACGAGGGAAGTCGTCTGACGAACGCCTACAATAGTTGCTAGGATACTTCCCAAAAAGAATGGATAGACATGAGTTAAACTGGAGAAGTAAACAGAGGAATAAGAGGTTACTAGAAAACTACCAATAAACATGGAGAAGAAGCTGATCAAGAAGGCAGTGGCAGATAAAAGAAAAACCATCCCCTTCAACTGACCATTTGATTTAGCCTGTTTAGATAAGAACCAAACTGCCAATCCCCAAAGAATATAGTAGTGAACCTCAACGGCCAAGCTCCAATTATGAACAAACAAATGAGGAATGAACTGAGATTCATAACTCCCACCTGTTAGAAGTTCATAGAAGTTGGTCATAAAGCCTAAGACACCTGCAATCTGACCCCCAATTCCAGCTACATAATCTTGTCGAACTAAGAAAGTAAAGGGCATGGTTACCAAGACCATCAAAACCACAGGTGGAACAATCCGATAAAAGCGTCTCCTAAAAAATCCAATCAAGTCAATCTCGTGATTCTTAGAAAATTCTTCGATGAGTAGAGCCGTAATCAGGAAGCCTGAAAACGTGAAAAAGACATCTACCCCGAAAAAACCTCCAGGAAAGATGGTCTGAAAGAAGTGATACAAGAGTACCAAAAGTAAACCTATAATCCTAATCAAGGAAAACCATTTAATGCGCATACGAGTTTATTCTTCCTTTCATTGTACACTTTATTCTATCAAAAAAAGAAGAAAAATCCTAAGAGAAAACTTAGGATTTTTAGCTTATATCAATTCCATTTTAGAAATTGCGTCCTGACTTATTATAGCCATATTTTTCCACAAAATACTCACGAAATTCCAAGAGATTGTCAGCCATGATGGCTTGTCGCACTTGCTTCATCAGGTTGAGTAAGAAGTAAAGATTGTGGTAGCTAGTCAAGCGGATACCAAAGGTTTCATCGGCCTTGAGCAGGTGACGAAGGTAGGCGCGTGTATAGTTCTTACATGTGTAGCAATCACACTCAGGATCCAGTGGCGTAAAGTCCTCAGCAAACTGGGCATTCTTGACAACCAAACGCCCCTGACTGGTCATACAAGTTCCGTTACGAGCAATACGAGTCGGCAGGACGCAGTCAAACATATCCACCCCACGAATCACACCATCAATCAAGCTATCTGGTGCTCCGACCCCCATCAAATAGCGAGGTTTATTTTCAGGTAGCAATTGAGTTGTAAAGTCCAAGACTGCATTCATCTCTTCATGGGTTTCTCCCACTGCCAAACCACCGATAGAGTAGCCTGGAAAATCCATGCTGACAAGGTCATGAGCCGATTGGCGGCGAAGATCTTCAAATCCTGCCCCCTGCACAATCCCAAACAATCCTTGGTCATGCGGACGACGATGAGCCTTCAAACCACGCTCAGCCCAACGACTGGTACGCTCGATTGATTTCTTAACGTAGTCATAAGGCTGATAAAACTGAGGACATTCGTCAAAGGACATCATGATGTCTGAACCCAAATTATTCTGAATAGAGATGGCTTTTTCTGGCGATAGGAACATCTTAGAACCATTGAGATGGTTTTTAAAGGTTACACCTTCTTCTGTGATATTACGGCTATCTGCTAAGGAATAAACCTGAAAACCACCACTATCTGTCAAGATAGGCTGGTTCCAATTCATGAACTTGTGGAGACCACCTGCGCGAGCAATGAGTTCATCTCCAGGGCGAAGCCAGAGATGATAAGTGTTTGACAGGATAATTCCCGAACCCATCTCCTTCAATTCTTCAGGCGACTGAGTTTTGACAGTGGCTTGTGTCCCAACTGGCATAAACATAGGTGTCGGAAAGGTACCATGGGGAGTGATGATTTCTCCCAGACGAGCTCCTGTGTGTTTTTCTTTCTTAATCAAACGGTATTTGATTGGTGAATCTGACATTTTTTACCTCCGAAGCTGGGAAAAACAGTCCCAGTTCATACTTTGTGCCCAAGGGCATACTGTATGATTTTATCAAAAAAAGCTGGAACTGTCACGAACTATGGTATAATAAGAGAATGAACTATCCAAAAATTGATTTAAAAACAATTCGTCAGGAGTCAAAACATTTTCAGGCTGACACCCCCCGTCTCTTTCTCCTCTATATCCTTCCCAGTATGCTGGTCATCTTATCTGGTTTTCTTAATCCCTTATCTCGGATCCACGGGACTGTTTTAGAACAGCCATTTTTCAGCATACTTGGTCAAATACTTCAAGCCTACCTTTTTCCTCTACTAGTCTCCTTTATCGGGACTATTCTTTTGACCAGTTCCGTCTATGCAACACTGACACTCATGAAAGATTCTAAAACGGAGCCATCTGTAAAAAACAGCCTAGCTCTCTTTGATGAGGAGCGCTTTTCTCAAACCTTTTTGACCCTACTTCTCAAACGTTTCTATCTCTTTTTATGGAGTATCCCTAATTTACTTGGGATTTACTTCCTCTTTTATAGTAGCTTTTTAGCCAAAAAATTCGTCACCCTACATCCTGAGTTTCCAAATCTAGATCTCTCATCAGTTGAAACCGAGCGTTTCCTCATGGTCTTTGGACTCTACTTTCTTGCAAGTCTCATCTTGATCATTGTAGGAAATATCCTCTATATTCCACAGTATTATGCCTATTCACAGGTGGAATTTCTTCTCTGTTATAGTCTAGACCTAGGACAGGCCTCACCAAGACGAATCCTAAAAACTAGCCGTTCCTTTATGAAGGGCTACAAGTTCCAGCACTTTGTCCTAGATTTACAGCTTCTTCCTTGGTACTTCCTCAATTGGATTACCTTTGGCATTGCTAGTTTTTTACTCCTACCTTATATCCAATGTACTAAAATCAGCTTTTATAGAGCAGTACTTAGAGCAGCACTTAGTAAAAAATACCAACTAAACTACCCCTGGTAGGGCTAGTTTCTCACTCCTACCCTACATTCAAATCAATAAAATGATTTTTTACCGAGCAGTATTGGCTCGAAAACGTCCAAAAGCTTGAAGGTTTTCCCTCAAGCTTTTTTCTATCAATGAGTTTCTCCGCCTACCAACTTGAGGTCCTGATCTCCATGTTCGATAATGGCGCCGATTGCCGCTTCTATCCCTCGCCTAATATCCACTAAACTCATAGCTGGGGTAGTCGGTCGATTCACCACCTGTTCCATCATATAAGGAATATGCATAAAACCCGCCTTAACATGTGGAAATTTCTTTTCTACCAAATAGAGGACCTGATACATCAAATGATTGCAGACAAAAGTACCTGCCGTATTGGAAACAGAGGCCGGCAATCCCTCTTTTTTTATAGCTTGAACCATCGCTTTAATCGGCAAACTACTAAAGTAGGCCGAAGCACCATCTGGGCGAATAGGAAGGTCAATCGGTTGATTTCCTTCATTATCAGGAATGCGTGCATCGTCTTGGTTAATGGCCACTCGTTCAGGTGTCAAGCTGGTTCTTCCACCTGCTTGGCCGATACAAAGGACAAAGTCAGGTTGATAACGGTTCATCTCTTCTTCCAATACATGGGCCGATTTGTGAAAGACTGTCGGCACTTCTAGCCAACGAACCTCAGCACCATGGATTTCAGCTGGTAAACCTTTAACAGCCTCCAAAGCTGGATTGACCTTTTCCCCTCCAAAGGGCTCAAAACCTGTCACTAATACTTTCATTTCTAACTCCTCAAAACTAATTCAATGAGACTTTTTTCTTAAAAACAAGTATAACATATTTCTCTTATTCTGGAGTGAAAAGGACTAGAGAGACTAAGATTGACCTTTGAACTTATTTAAAGAGAAAAATACTAATCAAGGCTAAAATAGCTGGCCCACCTTGCTTCAAAATAATTTTCTTATCCGCTGTGAGAGAGCCATAAGCCGCAGCACCTATCACAAACAGGACAAAAATAGTCACAATTTCTAAATTCTGCGAGAAATAAATCCCATACAGGAGAAAGACTCCTAGCAGACCGTTATAAATCCCTTGATTTTTAAACAGTGAACTTACCGACGGACGAGCCAGTTCTTCCTTGTCCATGTTAAAGACACGACTAGTCGCTTCTGATTGCGTTGCAATACTTTCCAAATAAAAAATGTAAAAATGCTCCAAAGCAACAATCGTTGCTAAAATGATTGTCATAATTGACATCTATTTCTCCTTAAATTTCTATATTTTCAATACCCAAAACCAATTTATTTAGTAAACGGCTGAGTTCTGTTTTTTCAGACTCTGTTAAGATACTTTCCATCGCTTCTTTAACCTTGATATGTTGCAGAGGGGGATTCACTACTAACTGCTCCTTCGCATATTTCATAGTCTCTACCAACACTTCCCGCTGATTTTCAGGATTGCGATGACGCTCCACCAAACCTTCCTTTTCCAGAATTTTGAAATGTCGGGTCAAAGCAGCCTGATCAATCTTCAAACGCTCCTGAACCGCCATTTGATTACAGGGAGAATTCTCCAGTAAAAACAGTAAAATCTGATACCGTGTCAAACTAATCCCAAGTCTTTTTTCAAATAATTGCGTACTCGCTTGCTCAGACAAGCGGAGTTGATACAGTAAATCTTGAATCTCTATCATTTCTTTCTCTTTTCTATTGATTCATCAATAGTTGATTAATCAAGTATAGTACAAAGTAAAATAGATTGCAAGAATGTTGCTTCAATCATTACAAAATGGTAACTTCCATTTTCCATTCATATTGATACTCAATGAAAATCAAAGAGCAAACTAGGAAGCTATCCGTAGGTTGCTCAAAGCACAGCTTTGAGGTTGCAGATAAAACTGACGTGGTTTGAAGAGATTTTCGAAGAGTCTGACAAAGAAAAAAACGAACGAGACTTACTT
>NZ_VMMI01000046.1:0-8653 GCF_013277125.1 Streptococcus sp. 4094
GATATGGAAGTCGCTTAGCTTTATTCCGCCATAGCTCAGTTGGTAGTAGCGCATGACTGTTAATCATGATGTCGTAGGTTCGAGTCCTACTGGCGGAGTAGTTAATTAAAGGAGGTTTTGACCTCTTTTTTGTTATATAATTAATAATCTATCTCGCACCTAATGAAGCGAGATATTTTTCTTGACGATAGAAGTTTCAGACACCATCATTTTCGAGCACTGATAGCACTTAAAACGACGCTCTCTAAGTAGAATTCTGGTAGGCATACCAGTAGTTTCGAGGTAAGGAATCTTAGAATGTTTTTGAAAGTCATATTTCTTCATTTAACTTCCGCAATCAGGGCAAGATGGGGCGTCGTAGTCCAGTTTAGCGATAATTTCCTTATGTGTACCCCTATTGATAATATCCATAATTTAGAAATTAGGGTCTTTAATGTCTAGTAGTTTTGTGATAAAATGTAATTGTTCCATATGAATCTTTCTAATGATGGTTTGGTCGCTTTTCATTATAGATGATATGGGACTTTTTTTCTACAATAAAATAGGCTCCATAATATCCATAGGGGATTTACCCACTACAAATATTATAGAGCCAGAAAAGCTAATCTCGAGAAAGGGCAAATTTCGTCCTTTCTTTTTTTGATGTTTAGAGCGATGAAAATCCGTTTTTTTGAAGTTTTCAAAGTTCCGAAAACCAGAGGCGTTGCGCTTGATAAGTTTGATGGGATTATTAGTGACTTCTAGTTTGGCGTTAGAATAGGCTAGTTTAAGGACATTGACAATTTTCTCGTTATCTTTGAGAAATGTTTTAAAGATAGTTTGAAAAATTTGATACTATGCGTTTTTCTTATTTTAAGATTTTTACCTCAGTCTCTTTTAGTATTTAACGCAGTTAATAAGGTCTTTACAATAGTTTAATTCAGGTAGTAAATTTGTTTCTATTCTGTCAACTTTTCCTATTTTTTATCTTGTTGAGGTTGGTATTTTAACAATTCAGGAATTGTTAATAACTGTTTAAAATTTTTTGTTAGAATAAGTTTATAAAAAAGAAAAGGAGTATATATTTATGCTAAAAAGTATTTATGAGCAGATGGCAGATTTTTATAGAAATATTGAAGAAGAGTATGGTACTGTATTTGGTGATAATTTTGACTGGGAACATTTTCATTTTAAATTTTTGATTTATTATTTAGTTAGATATGGCATTGGGTGTCGTAGGGATTTTATCGTTTACCATTATCGTGTTGCTTATCGTTTGTATCTTGAAAAATTGATAATGAAACAAGGTTTTGTTGCTTGTTGAGACAATATGAGTTAATTTCCGAACAAATTTAACTTTTTGTGGAAAAATAATGATAAATAGCCGGAATTTTTTCTAAAACATTTTTTAATAGTTGGAAATAGCAAATCTTTCTATTGTTTCTTCTTGATAAAAAGGCGATTTTTTCTTATAATAAATTGTAAGATATAATTGCGGGTGAGATTCCTGCCATGTATGTGAGAAAGGAAGAGCCTGAGGGCTCAGACAAGATTATGACTTCAGTTGTTGTTGTAGGTACCCAATGGGGTGATGAAGGTAAAGGGAAGATTACAGACTTCCTTTCAGTGAATGCAGAAGTGATTGCGCGTTACCAAGGTGGTGATAATGCTGGTCACACGATTGTCATTGATGGTAAGAAATTTAAGTTGCACTTGATTCCATCTGGAATTTTCTTCCCTGAAAAAATCTCTGTTATTGGGAATGGTATGGTTGTAAATCCTAAATCTCTTGTAAAAGAGTTGAGCTATCTTCATGAGGAGGGTGTGACAACTGATAACTTGCGTATTTCTGATCGCGCGCATGTCATTTTGCCTTATCATATCGAGTTGGATCGTCTGCAAGAAGAAGCTAAGGGCGACAATAAGATTGGTACTACAATTAAGGGAATTGGTCCAGCTTATATGGACAAGGCTGCTCGTGTTGGGATTCGTATCGCCGATCTTTTGGATAAAGATATTTTCCGTGAGCGTTTAGAACGTAACCTTGCTGAAAAGAATCGTCTTTTTGAAAAATTGTATGACAGTAAAGCGATTGCTTTCGATGATATTTTTGAAGAGTATTACGAATATGGTCAACAAATCAAGAAGTATGTGACAGATACATCTGTTATTTTGAATGATGCGCTTGATAACGGTAAACGTGTGCTTTTTGAAGGTGCACAAGGTGTCATGCTCGATATTGACCAAGGGACCTATCCATTTGTTACGTCATCAAACCCTGTGGCTGGTGGTGTCACCATTGGTTCTGGTGTTGGTCCAAGTAAGATTGATAAGGTTGTAGGTGTATGTAAAGCCTATACGAGTCGTGTAGGAGACGGTCCTTTCCCAACTGAGTTGTTTGATGAAGTGGGAGAACGTATCCGTGAAGTGGGTCATGAATATGGTACAACAACTGGTCGTCCACGTCGTGTGGGTTGGTTTGACTCAGTTGTCATGCGTCATAGCCGTCGTGTTTCTGGTATCACTAACCTTTCATTGAACTCTATCGATGTTTTGAGTGGTTTAGATACAGTGAAAATCTGTGTGGCCTATGATCTTGATGGTCAACGTATTGACTACTATCCAGCTAGTCTTGAGCAATTGAAACGTTGCAAGCCTATCTATGAAGAGTTGCCAGGTTGGTCAGAAGATATTACTGGAGTTCGTAATTTGGAAGATCTTCCTGAGAATGCGCGTAACTATGTTCGTCGTGTGAGTGAATTGGTTGGCGTTCGTATTTCTACTTTCTCAGTGGGTCCTGGTCGTGAACAAACAAATATTTTAGAAAGTGTTTGGTCCTAAGAGATTTTTAAGATTTGTTTAAGATAGGTCGGGTATACTATAGACAGTTACAAGAAGACCTCCTAACTTGTTGTAACAAATATCCTAAACTTTTCTTTTTCATAATAATCTCCCTATAGAGTCACCGCATTTGGTGGCTTTTTTTGTGTTGAGATTCATGATATAATAATAAAATCGATAAGTAGGAAAAGGGAAATTGATGAATTATACAGTTGAAGAAAAAGAAGTCTTCATGAGAGAGGCCTTGAGAGAGGCTGAGATTGCTCTTGAACACGATGAAATTCCAATTGGTTGTGTGATTGTTAAGGACGGAGAAATCATTGGTCGTGGGCATAATGCTCGTGAGAAACTGCAGCGAGCGGTTATGCATGCGGAAATTATGGCCATAGAGCATGCGAACCGGAGTGAGGAGAGCTGGCGCTTGCTGGATTGCACGCTTTTTGTGACCATTGAACCTTGTGTCATGTGTAGTGGGGCGATTGGACTAGCCCGTATTCCAAACGTGGTCTATGGGGCTAAAAACCAGAAATTTGGCGCTGCTGGGAGTTTGTACGATATTTTGACAGATGAGCGTCTCAATCATCGTGTGGAGGTTGAAACGGGAATTTTGGAAGATGAATGCGCAGCTATTATGCAGGACTTTTTTAGAAATAGACGGAAAAAATAATTTTGCTTTTAAAATGAATAGGAATGTGATATAATAAATAGTGGAGCAACAGTTCTGCGTGAAGCGGGTCAGGGGAGGAATCCAGCAGCCCTAAGCGATTTGAATTGTGTGCTCTTTTTTTCGTGCTTTTTCCGAATAAATAAGATAGAATAATCTAGAATAAATGATAATAGAAAAGAGAAGATGATGAAAATTCGTGGTTTTGAATTGGTTTCTAGTTTTACAGATGAGAATTTATTGCCCAAGCGTGAGACAGCGCATGCGGCTGGTTATGACTTAAAGGTTGCTGTGCGTACAGTTATAGCTCCAGGAGAGATTGTCTTGGTTCCGACAGGGGTTAAGGCTTATATGCAGCCGACTGAGGTTCTTTACCTTTATGATCGTTCTTCAAACCCTCGTAAGAAGGGCTTGGTCTTGATTAACTCGGTTGGTGTCATTGATGGGGATTATTATGGAAATCCTGGGAATGAAGGGCATATTTTTGCGCAGATGAAGAATATCACAGACCAAGAAGTGATTCTCGAAGTTGGGGAACGTGTGGTCCAGGCTGTCTTTGCTCCTTTCTTGATTGCAGATGGAGATGAGGCAGATGGCGTACGGACAGGTGGTTTTGGTTCGACAGGGGACTAGGATGAAAATTATCTTTGTACGTCATGGAGAGCCAGATTACCGTGAGTTAGAGGAGCGTTCTTATACGGGATTTGGGATAGATTTGGCACCCTTGTCTGAGAAGGGACGACAGCAAGCTCAGGAACTGAGCACCAATCTTTTACTCCTTTCAGCTGAAATAATCATATCTTCTGCAATCACAAGAGCTTTAGAAACGGCTTCTTATGTGGCTTGTGTTACTGGACTTCCTTTGAGAGTGGAGCCTTTATTACATGAATGGCAGGTTTATGAAAGTGACACAGATAATTTTGAAAAAGCTCGTACTATGTTCCTAGAAAATAAGGGGGAGTTACTTCCTAATAGTCCTATTCAATATGAGACAGCTGAAGAGATGAAGTCTCGTTTTCTAGAATGCATGGCTAAGTATCGAGAACATCAGACTGTGGTAGTTGTTGCTCATCGAATGCTCATGCGCCAGTTTGTACCAAATGAGAAGATTGATTTTTGCCAAGTGATTGAGTGTGAGTTAGAGATATAGAAAGAGGTTTATCATCGCAAAGAAAAAAGCGACATTTGTATGTCAAAATTGTGGGTATAATTCCCCTAAATATCTGGGGCGTTGCCCTAACTGTGGGTCTTGGTCTTCTTTTGTAGAAGAGGTTGAGGTTGCCGAGGTCAAGAATGCGCGTGTGTCCTTGACAGGTGAGAAAACCAAGCCCATGAAACTGGCTGAAGTGACTTCAATCAATGTCAATCGAACCAAGACGGAGATGGAGGAATTTAACCGTGTACTTGGAGGCGGAGTGGTACCGGGAAGTCTTGTTCTTATCGGTGGGGATCCTGGGATTGGGAAATCAACGCTTCTCCTACAAGTCTCAACCCAGCTGTCCCAAGTGGGGACAGTTCTATATGTCAGTGGGGAGGAGTCTGCCCAGCAAATCAAGTTGCGAGCGGAACGCTTGGGAGATATTGATAGCGAGTTTTATCTCTATGCAGAGACCAATATGCAGAGTGTTCGAGCTGAGGTGGAGCGCATCCAACCAGACTTCCTTATTATTGACTCCATTCAGACTATTATGTCTCCTGAGATTTCAGGGGTGCAGGGATCTGTTTCTCAAGTGCGTGAGGTGACGGCTGAACTTATGCAGCTGGCCAAAACTAATAACATTGCCATCTTTATCGTAGGGCATGTGACCAAGGAAGGAACCTTGGCTGGTCCTCGTATGCTAGAGCATATGGTGGATACGGTGCTTTATTTTGAAGGAGAGCGCCACCATACTTTTCGTATTTTGAGAGCGGTTAAAAACCGTTTTGGCTCCACTAATGAGATTGGGATTTTTGAGATGCAGTCGGGTGGCTTGGTTGAAGTCCTCAATCCGAGTCAAGTTTTCCTAGAAGAGCGTTTGGATGGAGCGACTGGCTCATCAATCGTTGTGACCATGGAAGGGACGCGTCCTATTCTTGCAGAAGTGCAGGCCTTGGTAACACCGACCATGTTTGGAAATGCCAAGCGTACGACGACAGGACTTGATTTTAATCGTGCTAGCTTGATTATGGCTGTTTTGGAAAAGCGTGCAGGTCTTCTCTTGCAAAATCAGGACGCCTATCTCAAATCTGCTGGTGGTGTTAAATTGGATGAACCTGCCATTGATTTGGCCGTTGCAGTTGCTATTGCTTCGAGTTACAAGGACAAGCCAACTAATCCTCAGGAATGTTTTGTAGGCGAACTGGGCTTGACTGGAGAGATTCGGCGCGTGAATCGTATCGAGCAGCGCATCAATGAAGCTGCTAAACTGGGCTTTACAAAAATCTATGTACCTAAGAATTCCTTGACAGGAATCACTCCGCCTAAGGAAATTCAGGTTATTGGGGTGACAACGATTCAGGAAGTTTTGAAAAAGGTCTTTGCATAATCCGTGACAAATCCTTTTAAAAATGATAAGATAGGAGAAATATTTGACTATCAAATTTTCGAGGAGGGAATCGTGTCGTATTTTGAACAGTTTATGCAAGCCAATCAGGCTTATGTTGCCCTACATGGGCAGTTAAATCTGCCACTTAAACCCAAAACTAGAGTAGCCATTGTGACCTGTATGGACTCACGTTTGCACGTTGCGCAAGCTCTGGGCTTGGCACTTGGGGATGCTCATATCTTGCGGAATGCAGGTGGTCGAGTGACTGAGGACATGATTCGTTCGCTAGTTATTTCCCAGCAACAAATGGGGACAAGAGAGATTGTGGTATTGCACCATACAGACTGTGGTGCTCAGACCTTTGAAAATGGCCCTTTTCAGGAGTATTTGAAGGAAGAATTGGGTGTCGATGTGTCAGACCAGGACTTCTTGCCCTTCCAAGATATAGAGGAGAGTGTACGCGAGGATATGCAACTCCTTATCGAATCTCCCCTAATACCAGATGATGTGATAATCTCTGGTGCCATTTACGATGTGGATACAGGAAGTATGACAGTCGTAGAATTGTAAAAAATTCATTTAGAAAGAAAGTGTATGAAGAAAAACAGTATTTTATTTATTTTTATCTTATTGCTATGTATTGGTTTGCAGTATGAAACTATCTACTATACGGATGGTTCGATGTCAGCTGCGGAATATGGCCTAATGGGAGTTTCTATCTTTCTAGCTCTCTTTTACATGATTCCGGCTCTTTATTTCCTTTTCCGTATTGGGAAAAAATGGGAATTGCCAAAGAATGCCTTGATTCTGTCTTTATTGGGTGGGATGTTCCTTGCAGGCTGGTTGTCTAGCTTTGCGAATACCTATATCCATGATTTACTGGGCGTTCTTTTCCCAGATAGTGCATTTTTAAATGCCTTTGAAAGTGCTATTGTGGCTCCTTTGGTAGAAGAGCCCTTGAAATTATTGCCACTGGTTTTTGTTTTGGCTTTAATTCCTGTGCGAAAATTAAAATCTTTGTTTTTACTTGGGATTGCTTCTGGTTTGGGATTTCAAATGATTGAAGATATTGGCTACATTCGTACGGATTTGCCAGAGGGCTTTGACTTTACTATTTCGCGAATTTTAGAGCGTATCATCTCAGGAATTGCCTCTCACTGGACTTTTTCAGGTCTAGCTGTAGTAGGTGTTTACTTGCTTTACAGAGCCTATAAAGGGCAGAAGGCTGGCAAGAAACAGGGCCTTATTTTCTTAGGTTTATCCTTGGGAACTCACTTCTTATTTAACTCTCCTTTTGTAGAATTAGAGACAGAGTTGCCTTTAGCGATTCCAGTGGTTACGGCTATTACTCTCTATGGTTTTTATCAGGCTTATCGCTTTGTTGAGAAGAACGATGAGATAATGAACTAGAATATTTTTCAAAAGAATGATGCAAGGGTACAAATATGGTGCCCTTCTTTTATTTTTGATTGAAAAATAGTGTAAAAAGCGCTACAATGGTAGATGGAAAAATCTTGTGAAAAGCACAAGCGATACATATATACCGGAGGAAATCATGTCTTTTTCTGATTTAAAGCTGTTTGCCCTTTCTTCTAATAAAGAATTGGCAGAACGTGTGGCGCAGGAGATTGGGATAGAGTTGGGGAAATCAAGTGTTCGCCAATTTTCAGATGGAGAGATTCAGGTCAACATCGAAGAATCAATCCGTGGGAAACACGTCTTTATCCTACAATCAACTAGTTCGCCTGTAAATGACAATCTGCTTGAAATTTTGATTATGGTGGATGCTTTGAAGCGTGCGAGTGCAGAATCTGTCAATGTTGTCATGCCTTACTATGGGTATGCACGTCAGGATAGAAAGGCGAGAGCGCGTGAGCCAATCACTTCAAAACTTGTTGCAAATATGCTTGAAGTAGCTGGGGTAGATCGTTTATTGACCATCGACTTGCATGCTGCGCAGATTCAAGGATTCTTTGATATTCCTGTGGATCACTTGATGGGTGCTCCTCTGATTGCGGATTATTTTGAGCGTCGCGGCATGGTTGGCTCTGACTATGTGGTTGTCAGCCCAGACCATGGAGGGGTGACTCGTGCTCGAAAGTTGGCAGAATTTTTGAAAACATCTATCGCTATTATTGATAAACGTCGTAGCGTTGATAAGATGAATACTAGTGAAGTCATGAACATCATCGGTAAGGTCGAAGGCAAGACTTGTATCTTGATTGATGATATGATTGATACCGCTGGAACGATTTGTCATGCGGCAGATGCTCTTGCGGAAGCTGGTGCTGT
This sequence comes from Streptococcus sp. 4094, assembly GCF_013277125.1. NCBI lineage: Bacteria > Bacillati > Bacillota > Bacilli > Lactobacillales > Streptococcaceae > Streptococcus > Streptococcus sp. 4094. The sequence goes on from NZ_VMMI01000046.1 coordinate 8,302, forward strand.
TGAAGTCTATGCAAGCTGTACGCACCCAGTTCTTTCTGGTCCTGCTATGGACAATATCCAAAAATCAGCTATCAAGAAATTGGTTGTTTTGGATACCATCTATCTGCCAGAAGAGCGTTTGATTGATAAGATTGAACAGATTTCGATTGCTCATCTACTAGGAGATGCTATTGTACGTATCCATGAAAAACGCCCACTCTCTCCACTTTTCAGTATTGAGAAAAAGATTTAATGACCAAGCCTGAGATAATTCTCAGGTTTTTTCGTCTCTTTTGCGAATAAATAAATAGAAGCAGTGAATCTAGTAAACCTAGATTTAATACTCTTCGAAAATCAAATTCAAACCACGTCA
>NZ_VMMI01000047.1:0-20849 GCF_013277125.1 Streptococcus sp. 4094
TAACTTAAAAATGGTTGCAGTAGCGACTGAACCTTGCATGGTTGCGTAGCTAATTATATTCCGGATAAGTTATAAGCTAGAGGGTTTGATTCCCTCAGAGGTTGTAAAGACTACAAAAAATAAAAAAAGGAAAACTTTCAAATTGATTACTAATTAACATGCAAGGTAGTAGTCGCTTTGCATTTTTAGGGCTTAGCCTAGATAATCTGTGGTAACTCAGGAAAAGGATGTTTTTAAATCTATCAAACATCCTGCCAGTAATGGTCAATCTAAGCAATTTAATCTTAACTATTTCAGTTTTGGAATAGGTAGGCGAAGTTAAAGCAGAGAGATTCCAACGGCAAGGTGCTGAGGAAATGCAAACGTGGCAGTTTGGCTGTGAAACGAGTCTATAAGAGGAAAGAGGTATTTGGTTCGAGGTGCAACAAGAGCTTAATACCATATCTTACAAAAATTGGGTGCCTCCCAAAAGTATGTAAGGTGAGTCGATTGTCCGCAAAACAATCGATAACAAGCAGGCGCTGTGCATTTTGTTCTTCAAAAGAGAATGAAACACATGACGATGCGTGTCTGTGATAGATGAAAAGATGATTTTTATATTTTAAAAGCTATTCAAGATAGAAAAAACTCAAAAAAAGCAAAAGTCATCGCCCGTCACAAACGAAAGTGTACTTCGGCAATTAGATTGCCTGCTCAAGTCTCGCAAGGATAAGAGTAAAGTCAAAGAGTAAAGCAGCTTAGACTTTTAGCGGGGTCTTCGTTAATTGAAAAATGGCTTAGTAGTTTGTGATGTAAGGAGTGATTGGTCTAACCAATCGTGCATGAGTGATACAAGTAGGAATATTTGTGGACAAGATAATAAACAATAAGTTATCAAAAGTCACTCGCTTAAAGCAGTAGTCTCGTGCTGGCTAATGGATATATGGTAGACGGATTAAGTCCTGTTTAGGGAATTGAGACGTCACAGGTTCGAATCCTGTCGTTCCAATTGCGATTTTAATTCGCAGTGAGAGGTCTTGAAAAGGTCACACATCGTGTGGCTTTTTTTGATTTACAAAATAAACAAATCAGGGAGGAGGGCATGGAAAAAAGCGAACTAGCACGCAAAGACTATGAGGCAGGAATGAAGTACAAAGACATTGCTACTAAACATGATGTCTCAATCAACACAGTCAAATCATGGCAACGTAGGCACAATTGGACTCGTATAAAAAAGGGTGCACCCAAAAATCCAAGAGGTGCACCCAAAGGGAATAAGAACGCAGTTGGTCATGGAGCGCCTAAAGGCTCGCAAAATGCCCTTAAACACGGCCTGTTTGCTAAGTATCTACCGCAAGGAGTGCATGAGATATACGAGCAACTGGCAGATAAGCAACCAATTGATATTCTTTGGGAGAACATTCAGCTAACCTATGCTAATCTTTTGCATGCCCAGCGCATTCTGTACGTTAAGGATGTTGAGGATACTACCACTATGCTTATTGCGAGCACAGCCAAAGGCGGAGAAAGCTATGAAGTTCACACTGCTTGGGATAAACAAGGTAAGGCATTAGCTGCAATTGCAAGAATACAGTCAGAACTTAGAAATATGATTAAAACATATGATGAATTGACTCGCTCAAGCCTTGCTACAGAGGAGCAGAGATTGAGAATTGAGATTCTGAAATCTAAACTACCTGACAATGAGCCTGAGAACGTTCATGACGATGGCTTTATTAAATCTCTAGAAGGGGTGGTTGAAGAAACTTGGCTAGATTAAGAATGCAAACCAATACATTCAAATTTCAACCTTTTAGCAAAAAGCAGAAGAAAGTGCTGACTTGGTGGCTTTGGAACTCTCCGGTTCATGAATCAGAAGGCATTATTGCTGATGGCGCTATCCGTTCTGGCAAGACTGTTTCTATGAGTCTAGCTTTCGTTATCTGGGCGATGACATCATTCAACCATCAGAACTTTGCGATGTGTGGGAAGACAATTGGCTCTTTCAATCGTAACGTCCTAAAACTGTTGTTGGTTATGATACAGTCAAGAGGTTTTAGCTACGTCTATCATCGGACGGATAACTTGATAGAAATCACAAAAGGCGACGTGTCGAATGATTTTTATATCTTTGGCGGTAAGGACGAGAGTTCACAGGATCTTATTCAAGGTTTAACGCTGGCAGGTATCTTTTTTGATGAAGTAGCGCTTATGCCTGAGTCCTTTGTTAACCAGGGCACAGGGCGGTGCTCTGTGACAGGTTCCAAGTGGTGGTTTAACTGCAACCCAGACGGGCCTTATCATTGGTTTAAAGTTAACTGGATAGACAAAGCAGAAACAAAGAATATGCTTTATCTGCATTTTGATATGGACGACAACCTTTCTCTTTCAGAGAACATCAAGAAGCGTTATAGAAGTCAATATCAAGGTGTTTTCTACCAACGATATATACAAGGTCTTTGGACGGTTGCAGAAGGTATTGTCTACGATATGTTCAGTAAGGATAAGCATGTTGTATCAACCTTGCCAGAAATGAGTAAGCTGGGCAAATATGTTTCGGTCGACTACGGTACGCAGAATGCGACCGTTTTTCTTTTGTGGGAAAAAGACATCAATGGCAAGTATTACTTAACAAGGGAATATTATTACTCAGGTCGTGACGAGAACGTACAGAAAACTAATGCCGAGTATGCTGATGATTTAACTGCTTGGCTAGGAGATACGAACATCGAACGAATCATTATTGACCCGTCTGCTGCTTCATTCATTGCTGAATTGAAGAAGCGTGGATATAAAATCAAAAAAGCTAGAAATAATGTCCTTGAAGGCATTCGTTTTGTTGGGTCTATGCTAGGCCAAGAGAAAATAGCAGTACATGAGAGTTGTGTGAATACGTTGAAAGAGTTCCACGCTTATGTCTGGGACGAGAAAGCCTCTGCGAATGGCGAGGACAAGCCTATCAAGCAATTTGACCACGCAATGGACGCCCTGCGTTATTTCTGCTATACAGTATTATTCAAGTCAGGAGGTATGACTGTTTGGAAATAGAAGTAATCAAAAAGATAATCTCGTCGCAGATGGTTAAGCACGGAAAGTTTGTCACTCAAGCAGCTGAAGCTGAGAAATACTATCGTAACGAGAATGATATTAAACGGAAGCGTAAGCCTGCCGATAAAAAAGGCGCCGAGAATGAAGCGAAAGCAGAAGATAATGCGTTTCGTAATGCTGACAACCGTATTAGTCACAACTGGCATCAGTTATTGCTTGACCAGAAAAAGGCTTATGCGTTGACCTATCCGCCTACATTTGATGTGGACGATAAAAGCGTTAATGATAAGATTGTAGACGTCTTAGGAGACGATTATGAACGTATCAGCAAGCAACTTTGCGTTAATGCAGGAAATGCTGGTATCGCTTGGCTTCACGTTTGGAAAGATGCTAGTGATAACTCGTTTAGATATGCTTGCGTGGACTCAAAAGAAGTGATACCTATCTACTCAAAGTCTTTGGATAAGAAGTTGATTGGGGTACTGCGAGTTTACTCTAGCATTGATGAAACAGATGGTAAAAATTACACTGTTTACGAATATTGGAACGATAAAGAGTGTTCTTTCTATCGTCATGAAAAAGAAAAGCCACTGGAAGAATTAGAGCCATTCCAAGCAATCTCTTTGATTGATACTATGAATGGAGACCGATCTAGTGACAATAGTTTCGAGCATGATTTTGGCCTTGTTCCTTTTATTCCGTTTAAAAACAATGAAATCGAGACCAATGACTTGAAGCCAATCAAAGACCTAGTTGATGTTTACGACAAGGTCTTTAGTGGGTTCGTCAATGATACAGACGATGTCCAAGAGGTTATCTTTGTCCTTACAAACTACGGTGGGCAGGACAAGCAAGAGTTTCTAGAAGATTTGAAACGCTATAAGATGATTAAGATGGACAACGACGGTATGGGAGACCAGTCAGGAGTTACAACTATTGCGATTGACATCCCAACCGAAGCTAGAAATCTGATTTTAGAGCGAACTAAGAAACAAATTTTTATTAGTGGCCAAGGGGTTAACCCTGAAACAGATAAGCTGGGGAACAGTTCTGGTGTTGCTTTGAAGTTTCTATACTCGCTCTTAGAGTTGAAAACTGGCAACATGGAAACTCAGTTCAGAAGTGGCTATGCCACACTTGTTAAGATGATCTTGAAACATCTAGGGTTATCCGATAAACTCAAAATCAAGCAAACATGGACACGGAACTCAATCAATAACGATACAGAAATGGCTCAAGTAGTTTCTACTCTTGCAACTATCACATCAAGAGAGAACGTAGCTAAATCAAATCCAATTGTAGAAGATTGGCAGGATGAACTACGCTTGCAGAAAGCTGACCAAGAGGGACAATCTGAAAAACTCTACGACATGGAAGAGGTAGAGCATGAGTCGGAAACTGAATAAAGAAGAGAAGATTGCTTTTATCGAATCCCTTGACGACCTCAGCCGAGAAGAGAAAGACAGATTGCTATATGAGCTGGCTCAGATTGACGACCTCAGCGAGATAATAGACTACATCGATAATTTATACCACCGAACACTAAAACGCATTACAGGGCGTTTAGAGGCGTTTGAGAGGGTGTCTAAAAATCGTAGTGACTCATTACCATTTTATCTGTTATCCCTGACTAAGACTGACCAATTGAAAACCAAGCAAGAGATTGCTGGTTTTGTTAAGAAACACCCTGATTTAACAGAGTGGTCAAGGTCAATAAAGGTCAAAACAAATGCGGATGCCTTGTTTGCTGGTGTTGAGATGGATATCGCTGAAATGACTGGCAAAATCAACAAGCGAATAGAAACACATCTCAAGCAAACCTACCAAGAAACCTACTTAAATCGAGCTTACAACTACCATAAACAGACCCAAAGAGAGCCGAATTTCAAGCCTGAGCGCCTAGAAGAAGAATATCTTCAAAAGGCAATCAAGGAAAACTTCAAAGGCAAGCGGTTCTCTGAGCGTGTTTGGGGTAGCAACATGGACGAACTGGTTAATAGAGTAGAATCGCTTGTAACCAACGACTTAAACCGAGGCTATCCGATAGACCAGTCTAGTAAGCTTCTAGCAATTGAGTTCGACCGTGCTCGTAATCGTGCAGTGACTGTTTTACAGACGGAAACAAACGGCATTCAGGCTCAAGCAACGCTGGATGAATATCAGGACGACAATATCAAGAAGTACAGGTATCTAGCGACCTTAGAGGTTCACACATGCCCTATTTGTGGCGAGTTGGACGGCAAGGTATTTCCTGTTAAGGATGCAGAAAAGGGCGTGAATTATCCCACTATGCACCCTCATTGTCGATGTACAACGGTTCCTGCCTTAGAAAAAGGTGGAAAACGTTATGCAAGAGATATTGAAACAGGAAAAGGCTATGAGGTAGAGAGTGGTCAGACCTTCAAGGACTGGCGAAAGCAACAACTTGATAAGTATGGCCAGACTGCTATCAAGGACAAGCTACAAGCTGAACGATTGGAAAAGGACAGAGTCCGCAGAACCAAGGAGCAGTTCATAGCTTATAGGCAGGTTTTAGGCTCTCAAAATATGCCCAAAACATTTGCAGGCTTCTATGATTTGAAGTATAATGATGTTGAGGGATATAAACACTTAAAACATGTAGTTAATATCCAGAAAAAGTTCAAAAATGGCACGTGGCTGGATAAAATCAATCCAGAAAAACAGGCTAGACATATGCAGTCAACATCATTGAATGGGAAAAGCTATTTTTATGATCATGTGGATGTCAATGCTTTGTACGATAAGTACAAAATGACTGGTTTTTTAGAAACTACTAGAAAAGGCGTTCGAACCAGCAATGAAAAGGTTCATTTGTCTGAGGATAAGCCGTTGGGAATTGACGTTTATACTGGTAAGCAAATAAATGCTATGACAATTAAATATAGCAAAACTGGCGTTCACTTAATACCGACATACCACGAAAGGAGAGACTGATGGATCTTAGAAAATTTAATAACAAGGTTGTCAGAATCACCGATATTGATGGCCAGATATTTAAAGGTGTAGCTCTTTACGAAGACAAAGATGTCCACGATGAAGAATTTGATGGGTTATCCGTTAATTCCGGAACCAGATGGACAAAACTCTTTGAAGATGAAATCAAGGAAGTGGAAATTATAGCTTAAGCACCTAGAGAAATCTAAGTGCTTTTATTATTTTTAATTTTTTTCAAAAAACCTCTTGACTTTGTTGCTACAAAGTTATATACTGACATTGTAGCAACAAAAAGGAGGTGAGCAAATTGCTTGCACGAAAAGAACAATTCAAAGATAAGCCTAAAAATACCATGTTGCGAGTTCGAGTTGATGACGAAACGGTTGATAAACTTGAAGAAATTGCAAAAAAAACGGATAGCACGAAATCTAGTGTTATCCGAAAGGGTATTGACAAGTTATATCAAGAATTAAATAAACAAAAATAGCCTAGAACCCACTAACGCCAATCAGACGGTTCTAAGCTATCGCACGAAAGAAACTCTTTCTGAAATCATTATATCAGAAAAGAGCTTCTTTGTCATACCGCAAAGGAGTTTTTATAATGGCAAAAATTGAACTTTTAGACAGTTACGAAAATTTACTGAACTATGTTGAAGAAATCCGTGAGAGTATGGATTTGATTCACAATTGGCTAGCAAAAGAGCCAGATTGGGATAGTCAGTGTGACTTATATGAATTTATTGCTCAACATAGCTCACAATTCGCTGTATTGAATCTTATCATGTACAGGCTGGATAGTCTTAAAGATGAGCATCGTACGATTATTGATAATTATATGAAAGGGGTCTAAAAATGGAACTACAAATTTTTAAAAATGAACAATTCGGAGAAGTGCGGACGACAGAAGTTAATCAAGAAATTTATTTCAACTTAAAAGATTGTTGTCAGATTTTGGATATAAAAAACAGTAAAGATGTAGTAAAAAGGCTAAATTCAAAGGGGGTAGTTACTACCGACCTCCTTACAAACGGAGGAGTCCAACAAGCCAACTTCATCAACGAAGCGAATTTCTATAAACTTGTTTTTCAATCTCGCAAACCAGAAGCAGAGAAATTTGCTGATTGGGTCACTAGCGAAGTTCTGCCCTCTATTCGTAAGCATGGCGCTTATATGACCGACCAAGTGGCTTATAATATCACACACAACAAACAAGCCTTAGCAGACTTGCTCCTTATGGCTGGTAATCAACTGAAAGAAAAAGAAGCAGTCATTAAAAACTTGGAAGCTGAAAAAGCTGTACTTTCCGTTGAAAATACCATAATGAAGTCGAAAGCAGACTATTTCGATGAACTAGTAGATAGAAACTTACTGACCAGCTTCAGAGAAACAGCAAAACAATTAAAAATCAAAGAACGCAAGTTTATTGACTTCTTGATGGAGAAAAAATACATCTACCGAGATAAGAAAGGTAAGCTCCAACCAACAGCCAATAAAAATGATGGTTTGTTTGAGGTCAAGGAAACACTCAACGAAAAAACACAATGGTCTGGCACACAGACTCTCATCACACCTAAAGGCCGTGAAACCTTTAGACTACTATTTATCTAATTATGCCCTAACCGCATCGAAATCGAGGCGGTTTTCTTATGCCCTGAACATGGCGTTAAAAGGTTCAAACATTGGACAAGTCCGTAGTCCTAACAAAAGCGGAGCGACTGGTGATGGAGAACACCTAAAAAGCCTAGCGTAGAGGAAAGGATTTTCAAAATGAAAAAAGAACAACTGGCAAACATCGGCTTAACTGAAGACCAAATTTCTCAAGTCTTCGCTTTGCATGGTGCGGATATCCAAAAGTTAAAGGATGATGTGGCAAGTAAAGATAGCGAATTGGAAAGCGTGCGTGGACAGCTGACACAACGTGACAAAGACTTGAATGATTTGAAGAAAAAAGGCGCAGATGTTGAAGATATTCAGCAAAAGCTAGAGGACTTACAAGCTAAGTACAAACAAGATACAGAAGCGCTTGAGACGAAACTAGCAGATGAGAACAAATCTCGCTTAATCGATGCTGAGTTGACAAAAGCTGGCGTTCGAGATGCAGAAATTTTTGAGAAAATCTTAAACAAAGACGAAATCTCTGTAAAAGATGGCAAATTGATTGGCTTAACTGAGCAAATCGAGGCTCAGCGTGCTAAGAGTCCATATCTATTTAACGGGGAGAAACAAGCCCAATACACGCCAAATCAAGGCGATGGGCAAGGTGCTAATTTAGGGAATTGGGAAACTGCCATGAGCAATCCTAACTTTAACCTAACTCAATTTTTAGAACAACAAGGAGAAAATAACTAATGGCTAATGAAATTACAAAAATTCTAAATGCGATTACACCGCAACAGTACAACGAATACATGCAACAGTACACTGCTGCTAAATCTGCTTTCGTCCAAAGTGGTATCGCAGTATCAGACGAACGTGTCTCTAAAAACATTACATCTGGTGGTCTATTGGTCAACATGCCTTTCTGGAATGACCTTACTGGTGATTCTGAAGTTCTTGGCAATGGCGACAAAGCCCTAGAAACTGGCAAAATCACTGCTGGAGCAGACATTGCCTGCGTTCTTTATCGTGGACGTGGTTGGGCTGCCAACGAATTGACTGGTATTGTAGCTGGTTCTGACCCAGTACGTGCTATTTTGAACCGTATCGGTGCTTATTGGTTGCGTGAAGACCAAAAAGCCTTGATTGCTACCTTGAATGGTATCTTTGCTACTGGAACAGGTGGTGAGAAAGGTGCGCTTGAAGAAACTCACGTATCAGACCAATCAAAAGCATCTACTGGTATCGATGCAGCTATGGTACTGGACGCTAAACAATTGCTTGGAGATTCTGCTGATCAAGTTACTGCGATTGCTATGCACTCAGCGGTTTATACAAAACTACAAAAAGATAACTTAATTCAATACATCCAGCCAACAACTGCGACTATCAACATTCCAACCTACCTTGGTTACCGTGTCATTATTGATGATGGTATTGCACCAACAGGAGATGTATATACTTCATATCTTTTCCGCACAGGTTCAATCGGTCTTAACACAGGAAATCCATCAGGATTGACTACATTTGAAACTTCTCGTGAAGCTGCTAAAGGTAACGACATGATTTACACTCGTCGTGCTCTTGTTATGCACCCTTACGGTGTGAAATGGACTGGCGCAGAAGTTACTGAAGGAAACATCACTCCATCAAACGCTGACTTGGCTAAATTCAAGAACTGGCAACGTGTTTATGAGCCTAAGAACATCGGTATTATCGCTCTGAAACACAAAATTGGCAAATAGATTGGGTAACAGAATATGATTCAAGAATTGAAACAAGACAACACAATGTACTTGATCTCATGCGTTCGGAAAATGCGTCAGGATAATTATTTCAAAGATATGGAAGTTCTTCACTACGCTTTGACCCAAGCAGAAAACGAGATTTTGAATTATATTCACCAAGACAGTGTGCCTGGACGTTTAGAGAACGTATGGATAGACATGACCAACGACTTACTGGACAAGGTTAAGGAGCAAAGTGTGCTTGCTGAAAAAGCTGACGCAGACAACTTTTCGGTGAAGAGTATCAAAATGGGTGATACGACAATCGAAAAGGTTAGTCCTTATGAAATGATTCAACGAATGAAACAAGTGCCGTCATCACTTGAGCGCTACAAGCGTCAGTTGAATCGTTTTAGGAAGCTACTATGACCGAATATGCTAAGACAGTCTTTGATTGCTTGTATGACTGTAAAATGACGGTTAAAGGTTATACAGAGCAAGAGATAGACGGTTTGACCAGTATGTCAGAAAGCGTGCTATTAGAGGACATTCCTTGCAGGATTTCACAAATGAGCAATAGTTCAACGAACGGGAGCGACTATCAAGCCAATGGCTATGATATGAAACTCTTTTGCTCTGTTGTCTATGATATCCCTGCAGGTTGCAAGATTGAGGTGACTGATAGAAATGGGCACGTTAAAGTGTTTACACGTTCTAATGTGCCTATTGGTCAGTATTGGTCACATCAAGAAATTGCTATAAAGCTAGAGGGCAAGTCATGAGTGGCAGTTTTGATTATCGTAGTTTCGCTAAGTTTGCTAACAACTTCAACAGGAATGCGAATCATGCGAAAGTAGACCGATTTATGAGACAGACCTTGAATTATGAAGGTACAGAACTAAAGTCCAAAGTGAAAGAGAGAACACCTGTCGGTGTTTATACGGATCATTGGGTAGAGTTCACTACCAAAGATGGCAAACACGTCAAATTTTGGGCAAGCGCTCATGGAAAACAAGGCGGAACCTTGCAAAAAGGCTGGTCTAAAAGCCGTATTGAAGTATCTGGGCGGACTTATAAGCAGAAAGTTTATAACAAGGTCTACTATGCCCCACACGTTGAGTACGGGCATAAGACAGTCAATGGTGGCTTTGTTCCAGGGCAGTTTTTCCTTCATAAAACGGTTGAAGATACTAAAAGCGATATGGAAAATCGTGTCCGTGATAAGTACGATGGCTTTATGAGAAAGGTAGTGTTAGGAAATGGCAAATAAAGGCTTTCGGTTAGTAGAGGAGTTAGTTAGTCACATCAAGGGGTTATATCCTGACATCAGGATTTATCTGGATGAAGTAGAGCAAGGTTTTAAAGAGCCTTGTTTTTTTATCCATGTTGTTGATACCAAGTACACTCCAGAGGCCAATAAGTATGTGAAAGTACGTTCTAAAGTGGATTTGTCTTATTTTCCTCCTAAGAAAAAGCGTAGCGAGTGTTTAGCAATGCAGGAAGAATTGAGTTATAAGCTCTTACACTTGCCGACGATTCATTTATTTGACCGTCAGTATGAAGTGGTTGACAACGTTCTGCATTGTATTTTTAACGCAAGCACACGCTTGAAGTTAGAAGAGGAAGATATCAAACAACGTGAATTGAAAGTGAAAGAAGAGGTAAAAGATGGATAATGTAGACGGAATTGTGTTCCCTACTGCGGACATTTTGGAAAGTAGCGCTTTTACCAACGGAGAAAAAGACATTTTGGGGGCTATTTTAGATCCAGAAGAGTCTTATAGTTTGGAAGAAGCACGAGCAAAACTAGAATACGAACTAGGAAGGAAGATTAACTAATGGCAGGTGGAATTTGGAAACGCCAAAATAAGGTAAGACCAGGTGCTTACATCAACGTCAAATCAAAAGACATTGCAATGACTCGCCTTGGTGGTGATGGTGTCGTAACAGTACCATTGGCACTCAGCTTTGGTGAATCAAAGAAATTGATGAAAATCCGACGTGGTGAAGACCTATTTAAAAAGCTAGGTTATGAGCAAGAAAGCCCACAGCTTTTGCTGCTGAATGAAGCATTCAAACGTGTGAGTGAAGTCTTGCTTTATCGTCTAAATAAAGGCGAAAAAGCAAACGTAAGCCTTTCGGATAACGTAACGGCTCAAGCTAAATACAGCGGTGTCCGTGGCAATGACATCACAATAACGGTCAAAACAAACGTAGACGACCCAAGTTCATTTGATGTTGTCACATTCCTTGATACAGTGGTCATGGACTCGCAAACTGTAAAAGTCTTGGCTGATTTGAAAAACAATGATCTAGTTGAGTTTTCAGGTACAGGCGTACTGCAAGCAGTTGCTGGCGCTAAATTGACTGGCGGTACTGATGGAACAGTATCAACTCAAGACTACTCAGAATACTTCAAGGCGCTTGAAACAGTTGAATTTAACTATATGGCCTTGCCAGTAGAAGACGCTTCTATCAAGAAGGCAGCTATCAACTTCATCAAACGTATGCGTGAAGATGAAGGACTTGGCGCTCAATTGGTTGTTGCAGACTCTGACGCTGACAGTGAAGCGGTTATTAACGTTAAAAACGGCGTTATCTTGTCTGACAAGACAGTTATTGACAAGACTAAAGCGACTGTATGGGTTGCAGCAGCAAGTGCAAATGCTGGTGTTGAAAAATCATTGACTTATGAGAAGTACGAAGACTCTGTTGATGTTGTGGGTCGTTTGAGCCATACAGAGACAGAAGATGCGCTCTTGAAAGGGCAGTTTGTCTTCACTGCTCGTCGTGGCCGTGCGGTAGTTGAACAAGATATCAACTCACACGTCAGCTTCACGATTGAAAAGAACCAAGATTTCCGTAAGAACCGTATCTTGCGTACCTTGGACGATATCGTGAACGATACTCGTTACGCTTTCTCTGAGTATTTCCTTGGAAAGGTAAGCAACAACGAAGATGGACGTCAAGCGTTTAAAGCGAACCGTATTCGCTACTTCAAAGACCTTGAAGCTCGTGGTGCTATTGAAGACTTCAAAGTAGAAGACATCGAGGTGCTACGTGGTGAGTTGAAAGAGTCTGTAGTGGTTAACGTAAAAGTGAAACCAGTGGACAGCATGGAAAAACTGTACATGACAGTTACAGTAGAGTAGGAAAGGAGATAGTATGGCTTTTTTAAAAGGTCGTGACGTAATCAGCGGTCAGGAAGGTACCGCTTTTATTCACATCGACGGAAGAAACGAGTTCATGTTCTATATCAAGGAACTTGAAGCTACAGTTAAGAAAAACAAAGAAGAAGTCCGCACCCTTAACAAACGTGGTACGCAAGTAAAAGCGACTGGTTTCAAGGGAGAAGGTAAGATGACTATTTACGGTGTAACTTCAACATTCAAGGAAATGATGTTGGACTACATGAAGAATGGTCGGGATACATTCTTTGATATCCAAGTGACCAATGACGATGCGACAAGTTCAATCGGTCGTCAAACAACTATCTTGCGTGAATGTAACCTTGATGAAGTTGTGATGGGTCAACTAAAAGTTGAGGAAGATTTCTTGGAAGAAGAAGTCAACTTTACTTTTGAAGATGTGGATATCTTGGAAAAATTTAATGCGCCTAAATTAGGTTAGAAAGAGGATAGATAAATGGCAATTTCAGACTTTTTACTAGAAAACGTTCAGCAGGAAGAAACAAAGGAAGTACACCTTAAGCGCTTCAAATCTCCTTTTGTCATTCGAAGTATTGACGAAAGTCTAAACGATACGTTGAAGAAACGTGCGACAATCAAGAAGAAAAACCGCCAAGGTGTGGCTATTCCTGAGTTCAACAACGATAAGTACATCGACTCTTTAATGTCTGCCTGCGTTGTTACACCAGACTTGAAAGACGCTCAACTACAAGAGTCTTATCGTACTGTCGGGGATGAAGCGGCAACCTTGAAAGCTATGTTGAAGATTGGGGAATATGCTACCCTAATGCAAGAAATCCAGTCGCTTAACGGATTTGATGAAGACATCAATGATCTTGTCGAAGAAGCAAAAAACGACTAGAGGACGGGGACGCAGAGTTGAGTTATGCTTACTACTGTTTGCATCAATTCAACTGGACTCCGTCCTTTTTGGATAGCTTATCTAAACGTGAAAAAGCCTTGATTTTTGCCTTTATCGATATCCGAGTAGAGGCAGAAGAAAAGGAACACAAAGAAATGGAAAGAAAAAGCAAGGGAAGGAGGAGACGGTAGAAGATGGCTACATTAACACAAACACTAACCCTTAAAGATAAATTTTCTAGTTCATTGAACAAGATTAATAACACAATCGATCGAACTATCGGAAAGTTTAGCGAGTTGGATAGACGTGTCAAGAAGATGACGCAAACTGCAACGATTAAAGTCAAAGCAGATATGCCTAAAAATCTAAATGTGCCTAAAGTTGCTAGTCCTGTAGCACCTAAACCGGCTGCACCTATCGCTCCTAAACTTCCTCCAACTGGGCCTCTTATTGGTGGCTTAGGCGTTGCTACATCCATGCTTGGTCGTATGGCCTCTATTTCTCGTGCTTTGAATTTCATGGTTGCTATTCAAGCCTTGAGGCAAATGGCTAATTTAATGAGTGGTCTGATTAAGTCAGGCGATGATTATATTCAGACCATGGCAAGGCTTAAGACGATAGAAGACGGATCTAAGACAGGCCAAGAACTTCAAGATAGTATCATGGCAGCAGCACAGCGCTCAAGGACTGGCTTCGGTATCATGGCAGACTCAGTGGCTAAACTACGCTCACAAGCTGGAGAAGCCTTTAAAAGCAATGATGAAGCTATTGCATTCGCTGAACAGTTGAATAAACTTTATAAAATCGGTGGTGCAAGCTTAGAGCAACAAAAAGCAGGGACGCTTCAAATCACACAGGCACTTGCTTCAGGGGTTCTTCGTGGTGATGAGTTTAACTCTATGATGGAGAACGCTCCGCTTGTTGCCCAAAAACTAGCTAGACACCTTGGTGTCAGCGTTGGTCAATTGAGGGCGATGGCTAAAGATGGGCAATTAACAGGAGATATCCTTAAGAGTGCCTTGCTTGGTTCAGCAGTTGAAACAAACGCTGAGTTTGCGAAAATGCCGATGACCTTTGCTGATATGATGACTCAGATTGGCAACGTAGCTTCATACGCATTTCAGCCTTTGATTCAAGCATGGCAAGAGTTTATTAATAGTACCGCTGGACAGAACTTCATGGCAGGTTTAGAAACCGCTATGTTTGCGATTGGCCAGATAGCTTTGTGGCTCTTTAATCTCTTTGTTGCAGGTTGGAACTGGGTTACTGAGAACATCAATATAGTCATGACTGCATTAATACTTCTTGCGGCAGTTGCTCTTATAGCAGGTGTTGCAATGTTTGTAGCGGGTTTGATGGCAGGAGCACCTTGGGCTTGGCTGATGCTGATACTGATAGGTGTAATTGGAATCGCGCTATTAATCGGTATGGCTCTAAATGCTATGGGGATTTCATTCTTAGATGTTGCAGCTGCTATCGTTGCAGCCTTTGTCTTTGTCGGAACGGTAGTTTATGACGTCATTATGTTCGTTATCAATCTTGTAATGTATATGATTGCACCGATTGTGAATCTCTTCATAGTTATTTACAATATTGGTTTAGCAATTGCAGAATTTTTGAGAAATGTCTTTAAGCACCCGATATATTCCATCAGAAAGTTATTTTATAATCTTATTCGAACTGTATTAGATTATTTTGCTTCGTTTGTTGATGGGGTGGTCAATGTAGCGCAATCTATCGGTAATGCTTTTATAGCCGGTGCAAACATGGCTATTAAAGCTATCAACTGGATTATTGACGCTTTAAACAAAATACCAGGAGTGAATCTAGGAAAAGTTGGCGAAATGGGCTACATGTCCAATGACGGTAGTTTTGCCAATGGTATCCGTGCTATGGGAGAGATGTTTAATCCAGGAGAGGCTCCTGATGATTATGAATCTTTTGACGGCATGCGTGCCAATATGATGACTCCAGGCGGTTTATGGGATGGGATGAAAAATCCTTTCTCAACTGCTGGCAATGCTTTTAGTGGTACCAAGGCTTTTGGTCAAGGTGTTGGTGATGCCATGCAAGGCTTCGCTGATAAGATGAAAGGTCAAGACGAACTTGCTTCTAAGTTTGACCAAATGAACCAAACGCCTGCAGGGGCTGGTGCTCCTTCTGGTGGTGCTGGTGGTCTTGGCGACAAGCTAGGCAAAGGCAAGAACATTGGTAACGTCGGTAAGATTGAAGATGAAGTCAAGCTGAAAGACGAAGATATCAAGATGATGCGTGATGTTGCAGAACGTAAGTACATCATTGATTACCAAGTTTTAACACCTCAAGTTAGTGTTAAATATGAGTCTAAAAATAGCGCTACTGAACAGGATATCGATGATTTGGTTGACAGAATTGAAGAAAAGATTGTCGGTTTGGTCGATAGCGACCTAGGAATTGCGTAGGAGGTAGAAAGAAATGGCGATTGGTATTTTCGTAGAGTACAAAGGTCAGGTCACACAACTTCCTGTAAATCCAGAAGAGCTAAAAACGAAGAATAGCGCAAATAACGAGTCAACAACGAGTATTGCGCTAGGAGAAATAACCCAGATGAGTTTTCCTAAACTCTCTGAGGTTACTTTCACTTCATTCTTCCCTAGAGACACTTTTCGCTCTTATGTCCTGAATAAATCAGGAACGCCTGAAACCTATGTCCGACTCTTAAAGAAAATCATGGACGGGAAAGAACCTTGTCGCTTGATTATCTCTGGCGTGGGTATCAATATGCTTGCGACAGTTGAGAGTTTTGAGCAACAAAGAAAAGCTGGTATTCATGAGGATGTTTACTACGACATCACTTTCAAAGAGTACAAGATTGCCAAGGCTCGGTTTGTAAAAATCGAAAAGAAGGTATCAGAGGAGAAGAAAGCTAGTCAACCTCAGAAAGAGCAAGCCCCTTCGACTAAGAAAGAAGTGACTATCGGTGCAAAGGTGCTTGTTAATGGGCAACTTCATAGAGATAGTTATGGAGAAGGCCCGGGTCAAACTGAGTCAAACGCAACTAGACTTGTCAATTATATCAATATGAAAGGGTCGCATCCTTATCACGTTACTATGCTTGATGGCGGTTGGCGTGGTTGGGTTACTGCTGATTCGGTGCAAGTCCTATGATGGAATTTCTAATTCAAGATGTGAATGACGGTAAAGTCTTTGATATCACTGAGTTGGTCGGAGGTGTTAAATGGGAAACCAGTATTGATTTTCAGCCGGGAAAACTTGAGTTTGATATGATTATAGACTCGCAGGTTGCTTGTAACTTTGGGGATGTTATCCGCTTCAAGGTGGATGATAAGGGCATTTTTTACGGCAAAGTTTTCAAGAAAAAGCGGAAATCAGCTAAGAAATGGTCGGTTACTGCTTATGACAGAATGAGGTATCTGAAAAACACCGACACAATCGTGTTTGAAGCCTCTAAAAGTCATGAAATCTTTAGTAAGATTTGCGAAATCTCAGAACTTGAGTACAAAGTTGTCGATGAGGGAAACTGGACGTGTCCTGAGAAAATCGAAGATAAGAAAACTTATTTTGCGATGATCCAGAACGCCTTGGACTTAACTTTGATTCATGGTGGAATGTGGTACATCATCAGGGATAACTTTGGTACAGTCGAGCATATAGCCTTAAATTCGCTGATTACTGACTTAGTGATTGGTGATGATAGCGTAGCTACAGACTTTGACTATGAAGGCTCTATCGATGATAGTTTCAACTATGTGAAGCTGACTAAAGACAACAAACAGAGTAAAAAGCGTGAAGTTTACGTCGTGAAAGACTCTAAAAATGTTGCTCTTTGGGGCAAGTTGCAGTACCACGAAAAAGTGGATGAAAAGATGAATGAGAGTCAGATTCAACAAAAGGCTGAACTCTTATTGAAAGCTAAGAATCATCCTAAAAAGACTTTTAAAGTTCCTTGTTTAGGACATCTTGGAATCAGTGCAGGCAACAGTGTTGTGCTGGATTTTGCTGATTTAGAGTCCGAAGGGATTAAGAAGAACAGTCTTGGCATCATCTCTAAATGTACCCATAAGTGGGATAAGGTGCATACAATGGATTTAGAATTGAGGACGCTGGAATAATGGCAGGAGAGTTGTTAGCACGCCTTTTGGCGCAAGGAGTAGATGATGGGACAGACAGAACAGATATTGTTTTTGGCTCTGTCACATCTGTTTCTCCTCTCACAATCAAGGTTAATAATAAACTTGAAATCCCTGAGTCTTTTTTAGTTCTAAGTCCGATGGTTAAAGAACTACGTACCGGAGATACTGAAGGAGACAACAAGAGGTGGATTGTTTTTCGTGATCTTGAAGCAGGAGACAAAGTCTTAATGATTAAAGCCCAGAACGGGCAATTATACTACGTTTTACAAAGGATGGAGTGAAGATGGTAGATATACGAAACATTGAAGAAGTTGTTTTGCCATCCTACACTTATCAAGTGAAAAATGGCAGAATACACGGATATATTGACGGCTTAGAAGCCATGAGGCAAGCAGTTGAAAAGATTTTGCTTACAGAACGGTTTGAGTGGGTCATCTACTCTTCAAACTACGGAGTAGAATTAGAGCGCTTGATTGGAAAGCCTTATGATTTTGTCAAAGCTGACCTTGAGAGAACAATTTCTCAAGCCTTGTTAGTTGATACAAGAATTAAAAGTGTCCAAAATTTCTTCATCGAGCAACAAACCAAGGACAGTTTGCTTTGTGTCTTTGAAGTCCATACCATATCTGGTTTATTTAAAGTTGAAAAGGAGGTGACGCTGATTAATGATAGGTGATTTCTTAGAAAAATACACGTTTGATTATCTGATGAATGACGCTCTTTCCCGTGTCAATGAAAATATTGATACACGGGAAGGTTCTATCATCTATGACGCATTGGCGCCTGCTTGTTATGAGTTAGCTGGTTTTTATTTGCAGTTGAAAAATCTACTGCTAGATACATTTCCACAGACTGCTATTGGCCAATACCTAGACTACAAGGTTGAAGAGTTCGGACTCCACCGTTATCCGTCAAAAAAAGCGGTACGCTTTGCGGAGTTTAAAAACGAGAGAAAAGAAGGCGTGCAAATCGCTTTGGGTTCTCGTTTTGCGACAATTGACGATGCTGCACTCATCTACAAGGTGGTTCGTGCAACAGATGTAGTAGGCAAGTATGAAGTAGAGTGTGAGACGACTGGCGTTGTCGGAAATCGCTACTATGGTAATATCTTACCCTTAGAGAACTACAGGAACCTCGCTACTGCAGTCTTAGGGGAAATCGTTACATCTGGGCAAGATGAAGAAACTGACGATGAATTGCGGAAGCGTTTCTTGATTTACGTCAATGAGAAACCTTTTGGCGGTAACTTCATTGAGTACGTTCAGCGTGTCCGGGAAATTGACGGTGTTGGCGCAGTTCAGGTCTATCCAGTTTGGAATGGCTCAGGAACGGTTAAAGTGGTTGTTTTAGACAACGACTTAAACTTGGCATCTACCGAGACAATCAAAAAGGTGCAAAATGTTCTGGATCCACTAGAATATACTGGAAAAGGAGTTGGACTTGCTCCTATCAATCATCGTGTGACGGTTACGACCGCGACACGTTTCCCAATTGATATTGAGTTTAGACTTGAGTTGATGACAGGATATCAGCTAAATCAAGTGAAAGAACTGGTAGACAAGACACTAGACCAGTATTTCTTAGACTTGAGAAAGAACTGGGCGCAATACTCAGATGTCAACACCTACAGTATGAAAATCTATCGCTCGCAGTTAATGGCCAAGTTACTGACCATTACAGGTATCGCAAACGTTGATAAGATGAAATTGAATAACCGTGAAGCTGATTTAGCACTTGTTTTTACAGGACAATTACAACAATTGCCGTATAAAGGAACAGTGAGGACGGTTTAATGGTAAAAGAAGTAAACTTATCTGAATACGTTCCAGATTACTACGAGGGCGTCAAGGATATGAAAGAACTGGTTCGAGTTGAAAACGCTCTGTTTAAAGACGGGACTGTCTCGTTAGAGCAGTTCATCAAGAACCAGTTTATTATGTATTGTGACGTTCCTACCTTAACGAAATTTGAAGAAGTCTACGGTATTGTCGCTCACGCCGACGATACGTTGGACTGGAGAAGAGAGCGTGTTTTACTGCGGATCAATATGAGACCACCATTTTCTTGGTGGTTTTTAATTCGCAAATTAGACGACCTTTTCGGAAAAGGAAAGTACAAGGCTTCAGTAGATTTCGCTAATCAGGTTTTACTGATTGAGTCTGGCGCAGAAACGAGCGGACTTTTCAGAGAGTCAGTTATTTTTGTCAATGCAATCAAGCCAGCAAATATGGGATATACGCATATCCCGACAGTAACAGAGCGTGTCAAATTGAAAGAACGGTTATTCAAGACTTCGGTAGATTTCGCTAGAGCAGGTTATGCAGTTGTAGGAGTGACACCTTTTGAATATGAAGGGCCACAAGAGGAGGTTTTATTCAATGATTAAAGAAACGTTACTAAATACAGTTACAGAAACCGTACTAGCTAAAATCAACAAAGCAAGGTTGAACGATAATCAAATTGTGACGATACAGAAGCAACGAGAGAAACATTTTGTCCTTATTGATTTCTTGGTACCAGACTCAATAAAAGAAATCAATAAGATTGAGTTGTTAGATGATTCAAATGCGCCTCAGTCTGTCATTGATGTATACGTTCCGATTGAAACAACAACACGATTCAAATATAGACTGGAGGTGCTAACAGATGGCTAAAATCTGGAGGTCAAGAGATATTATCGGCGCTGAGGATGCGCAACGATGGGAAAACAAAGCCGACTTAAATCACAGGCACAAGGTTGCAGACATCGACGGTCTGCCTGAAAAAATTGACGAGTTCACCAGAAGTAAGGCTGAGAAAGTTGACCTAACTGGTCACATCAACAACCGAAACAATCCACATGGTGTCACTAAACAACAAGTGGGACTAGGGAATGTCACGAATGTTGAGCAAGCAAGTAAGCAAGATTTTAACAATCACACAACTAATCGCAACAATCCACATAGCGTTACGAAGCACCAAGTCGGTCTGGGTAACGTAGACAACGTCAGACAAGCAAGTTATGAGTCTGTAGAGGCTTTAAAGCGTGAGTTTCAGGAGCATGAAGATAGACTAAACGCTATTGAGTACATGTTCTTGCAGAATGACTTCACTGCACCAATTCGTACAGACGACGGTACAGAACATACCTTACTTGCGGATGAAAACGGCCGTGTGATTGTCGCTGATTGGAAATATATTATGGAGGTATAACATGGCAGTAATTAGTACACAGACGCGAAAAGTAACTGATTTGCCACAGGCTAATCAGGTCAACAACTCGGACAATATCATGATTCATGATGGACGTGGGTTGAAGAAAGTGTCTGTGCAGACTTTTAAAAACGGAGTGAGTCCAACTCCCACAACCGCAACAGCTG
>NZ_VMMI01000048.1:0-5599 GCF_013277125.1 Streptococcus sp. 4094
GACTATATTTTAAAAGAACATGTCAAAATTCTTGTTGATTGGATTAACAATGGACGTGGTCCTTTCTCAGAAGCCTATGTAAACATTTGGTACAAGCGCTATGTAGAACTAAAGAATCGGTAAAGTTGTCAAACTAGGGTGAAAGCCCTGGTTTTTTTATTTGAAAAACCCAGCTTTTCAACTGGGTTGGTCTCTATATATCTAATTTAGTAACTGTAAATTTGATATGGGAATAATCTTTTTCAACATCCTTATCCAGCAAGAAAGCTGTAGCGTCCTTCTTAACCTGAACCAAGTCAATATTCTGAGCTTGAGCCGCATAGACACATCCACAATAACATTGACGGTAGATGTCATACTCTTCACACATCTCTACTGAACGTTTGTAGCCTTGATTTTTCTTGAAATCACTTGGAAGATAGTGTGTTGTGTAAATTTTTTGCACATCAATTCCGATGCTGTTGATGGTTTGAGAATTCTTATGAGGACTGATGGTCAAGGCTGAGCCAAAGTAGTCAAAGCCCAAACCCATAGCCACTTGCGCTGTCTTATCCAGTCGGTAGTCAAAGCAAACCTTGCAACGGTCGCCACCTTCAGGCTCTTCTTCCAGTCCTCTGACTAACTTACGGTATTCATTTGGTTCGTAGGGAGCTTCTAGGTACTGAACCGTATTTCCTGTTCGCTCATTGAAATCACTGACGAATTTCTTGGTGACATAGGCACGCTTATGGTATTCTGCCTTGGGATGGATATTGGAATTAGCAAAATAGATGGTCACATCTGCATACTTGGTCAAATATTCTAGTGTATAGGTACTACAAGGGGCACAGCAAACATGCATGAGAATAGTTGGCCGCTGCTCATTTTTCTCCCATACTTGTACCATCTTCTGCATGACACGGTCATAATTAATCTTCTGATTGGGGTTCATCTTGCTCAGAATTTCTTCTACATCGATCATGTTCTTCTCCTTTTTCTAGTCTTATTTTATCATATAAGTTAGGAGAGCTCAAATCAATTTAGAAATGAACATCATAAAAAGGAGGAATAGGCATTCCCTCCTTTTGTGTTTTCTATAGAAAGCTTACATCATGCCGCCCATCATGCTTGGATCCATTGCTGGAGCCGGAGCTGCTGGTTCTGGTTTATTAGCTACGACTGCTTCTGTTGTTAAAATCAAGCTGGCTACAGATGCTGCATTTTGTAGGGCTGAACGGCTCACTTTAACTGGGTCGATGATTCCCTCTTCAATCATGTTGACCCATTCGCCAGTTGCTGCGTTGAAGCCTGTACCAACTTCAGCATTCTTCAAGCGATCGATAACGATTGAGCCTTCAAATCCTGCATTGTGGGCGATTTGACGAACAGGTTCTTCCAAAGCACGGAGAACAATATTGCGGCCTGTTGCTTCGTCTCCTGTTAATTCCAAATTCGTCACGGCTGGAATCACATTTACAAGGGCTGTTCCACCACCTGCAACGATACCTTCTTCAACAGCTGCACGAGTAGCGTTGAGGGCATCTTCAATGCGGAGTTTCATTTCTTTCAACTCAGTTTCAGTTGCGGCTCCGACCTTTATAACTGCTACACCACCTGACAATTTGGCCAAGCGTTCTTGCAATTTTTCACGGTCAAATTCAGAAGTTGTGGTTTCAATTTGAGACTTGATAACTGCAACACGGTGGGAAATAGCTTCAGGATTTCCAGCACCTTCTACGATAACAGTGCTATCTTTGTCCACAGTTACTCTCGCTGCTTGACCAAGTGCTTCAATTGTCGCATCTTTCAACTCAAGACCAAGGTCTTCAGTGATAACTGTTCCGCCTGTTAAGATGGCAATATCTTCAAGCATGGCTTTGCGACGGTCACCAAAACCAGGAGCCTTAACTGCTACTACGTTGAAGGTTCCACGAATCTTGTTCAAAACAAGAGTTGGAAGAGCTTCACCATCTACATCATCCGCAATAATCAAGAGCGGACGATTGCTTTGGAGAATACTTTCTAGGAGTGGCAAGATTTCTTGGATATTGGAAATCTTCTTATCAGTAATCAAAATATATGGATTTTCAAGGTCAGCCACCATTTTCTCGCTATCTGTCACCATGTACTGTGAAAGATAACCACGGTCAAACTGCATACCTTCTACAACTTCAAGCTCTGTTTCCATACCACGTGACTCTTCAATGGTGATGACTCCGTCTTTGCCAACTTTTTCCATGGCTTCAGAAATGTACTCACCGACTTTTTCAGAACGAGAAGATACAGCAGCAACCTGAGCGATGGCTTCTTTATTAGCGACAGGGATGGCATTATTTTTCAAGGCTTCTACTGCTGCAGCAACTGCTGTTTCAATCCCGCGACGAATGCCGATTGGATTGGCACCTGCAGTGACGTTTTTGATTCCTTCACGGACGATAGCTTGGGTCAAAACAGTTGCAGTTGTAGTCCCATCACCCGCAATATCATTGGTTTTTGAAGCTACTTCTGATACCAATTTGGCACCCATATTTTCAAAATGGTCTTCTAATTCAATTTCTTTGGCAATAGTCACACCGTCATTGGTAATCAATGGTGAACCGAATGATTTTTCAAGAACGACATTACGACCTTTTGGTCCCAAGGTTACTTTAACAGTGTCTGCAAGGATATCGACACCACGAACCATAGCTGAACGAGCATCAGATGAAAATTTAATTTCTTTTGACATACTTACTTTCTCCTTCTATTCTTCAATGATAGCCAAGATGTTAGCTTCGCCTACGATGATGTACTTTTCATCGCCATCTTTGACATCAAGACCTGCGTGGGCTTCAACTAAGACACGATCTCCAGGCTTAACACTTGGAGCTACCAAGTCACCGTTCAAGGTACGAACACCTTGTCCAATAGCCACAACTTGGGCTGTTTTTGTTTTTTCTTGAGCTGAACCCGCAAGGACAAAACCTCCAACAGTTTGTTCTTTTTCTTCTACTTTTAAGACCACACGGTCTCCTAATGGTTTCAACATCTGTTTTCCTCCATGATGAACTACATATTATTAGCACTCTTTATATCTGAGTGCTAATTTATAGTTCTATTGTATCACTTGGTCAGAAATAGTCAAGAAAAAAGTCTGACTTTCTCAAGATAAAAAGCCTGAAAGCAACTCAGACTTTTCAATGTTTAAAATGGCAATTCTTCCTCTTCCAAAACCAAATCTGCCAAATCCTGTCCTGCATTATTTTCACGCATAGCACGTTGGGCACGACTTTCCAAGAGTTGGAATCCAGTAACAAGTACTTCGGTCACATAATTCATTTGACCATTTTTCTCAAAACGACGGGTACGCAATTCCCCATCAACGGAAATGAGACTACCTTTGGTTGCGTAGCTTGCCAAAGTTTCTGCTAGTCTGCCCCATAGGACCATATTGACAAAATCAGCTTCACGTTCACCATTTTGGTCTTTGTAACGACGATTTACAGCGATAGTTGCTCGCGCTACTGACTTGTCATTGCTGGTTTTGTGCAATTCTGGTGTAGACGTCAAGCGTCCGATCAAGATAACTTTATTATACATATTTTTTCCTCCTACTTATCTATTCGTAGGAAATCAAAAAAAGTTACAGAAATTTGTAACTTTTCGAGGAAATTTTTTAGTTTTTATGAACCATGAAACCTGTCGCTTGTTGATTTGCCATAATGGTCATATCTGTAATCTGCACACGACGAGGTTGACTGGTCACATAGATAACTGTATCAGCGATATCTTGTGCCTGCAAGGCTTCGATTCCTTGGTAAACGGACGCAGCTCGTTCTTTATCACCGTGAAAACGTACCGTCGAAAAATCTGTTTCGACAATTCCAGGCTGAATGGTCGTCACCTTGATATCCGTTGCGATGGTATCAATTCGCAATCCATCTGAAAAGGTCTTAACCGCTGCCTTGGTAGCTGAATAAACTGCTGCACCTGCATAGGCATAAATTCCTGCGGTTGACCCCATGTTGATGATATGTCCTTGATTGGCTTTTACCATTGCTGGCAAGAAAGAGCGAGTGACTGCCATCAAACCTTTGACATTGGTATCCAGCATGGTCAACATATCCAACTCTTCATAGTCCTGATAGGGTGCTAAACCTAGAGCAAGTCCGGCATTGTTGACCAGAATATCAATCTGACCTATCGTTTCCAAAATATCGGAGCAGACAGTCTTGACCATGGTCATATCCGTCACATCTAATGAAAAGGTCCAAACTGTTTGACTAGGAAAAGTTTTTGCAAACTCTGACTTGAGGGCTTCTAGTCTGTCTATCCGTCGTCCAGTTAGAACGACATTCTCACCCTGCTCCAGATAAGCACGCGCAATCGCTTCACCGATTCCTGATGTCGCTCCTGTAATCACTACATTTTTTGCCATCTTATTTCCTTCTATCTAGTGGTCCAGATACTGATAACTTCCTAAGCAGTCCAATGCTTAGCCGGGTCGAATGGTGTTCCGACAACTTGGTCTTCTGATAATTCAATAATACCACGTTTTTGCGGAGCATTTGGCAAAGCAAGTTCACGAGGGCTGCACATCATTCCAAAACTCTTTTCGCCACGAAGTTCACCTGGGAAAATGAGGTTGCCTTTTGGCATCATAGCTCCAGGAAGAGCTACAATAGTTTTCAATCCAAGACGCGCATTTGGAGCTCCGGCAACAATTTGCACAGTCTTATCACTTGCGACTGCAACTTGGCAGATATTGAGGTGGTCACTATCTGGATGGGCTACCATCTCAACAATTTCACCGACAACAAACTTAGGTTCCTTGTCATTAACAATTTCCTCTGCGAAACCTTCCGTTTGTAATTCTTGGTTCAAACGAGCGACTTGCTCATCTGATAAAAAGACTTGACCACGCTCTGCAATTTCAAATAAACTTGAAACTTCAAAAATATTCCAAGCCACTGTTTCCCCATTATCTTTGAGGAAAACACGAGCTACCTTACCTTTGCGTTCCACATCTAGTTTGGCATCTCCGCTGTTTTTCATGATGACCATAAGGACATCACCGACATGTTCTTTGTTATATGTAAAAATCATTGTTTCCTTTTTCTCCTACTTCAGTCCTGCTAAAAAGTCGTTAATTTGTTGCTTGCTTTTACGGTCGCGATTAACAAAACGACCGATTTCCTTGTCCTTTTCTAGAACAACAAGGCTAGGAATTCCGTAAACATCCCAGAGTTTGGCCAAATCCATATACTGGTCTCGGTCCACACGAATAAAGGTGAACTCTGGATTGGTCTCCTCAATTTCTGGCAAGGCAGGATAGATATAACGACAATCGCCACACCAGTCTGCTACAAAAAGAAAGACCTTCTTGCCATCTTTTTCCACTAAAGATGCTAATTCTTTTAAACTTTCTGGTTGTATCATAAAACTTCCTCCTCATAGACTAAGTCTTCATTTTCATAGACAAAGGTATAATGACGGCCATCCTCAAAAATGACACCGCCAACCAAGCTCTCCAGACTACTTTCATAGACTTGAACATAGAGGGTCGCAATTTCCCCCATGTCTGAAAAATGGTCTCGCACAATCGCTGTCAACTCTTCCTGAGTCTTCATGAGCTTATGGT
>NZ_VMMI01000049.1:0-16082 GCF_013277125.1 Streptococcus sp. 4094
CTGTTTTCGTAGATGTTGCCTACAACCTCGCAATTAGTATGTCGTAGCCACAATTCACATCCGTGTTGTTTGGATTTAAGACGATACGCTCCACCGTAATGCCTTACAACCTCGTAATAAGTCGGTTCAGAATAGACATCCTTAGACATTTTGACAATGTCGCCTTCAAAGATTTCCTTGCCGTTCTTGTCCTTGAGTCCTGTTGTTTGCATGAGTTCGATTTCGTCAGTTTTGTAACAATAGATAAATCTATCGTCTGGTAAACCATTCTCAAAATAAACTTGTTGTGTCACTATTTCTTCGTTTTCGTAGTCAATAGCAAGAATGTCATCTGAAAAAAACATACGTTTTTCTGTTTTTATCCACGCTATATATCTTGGTGTCATGTTAAATCCTCCTAAGCATTAACAACTGGAAAATGAATATCACCAATCACTAAAGAGCCTACGCTGTAATAATAGCCGTTATGCTCTGCTTCACAATTGGCAATAGCTACAGGGTTCTGATTATGGAAGATAGTTACTTTGTTTTTATAACCAGTTCCCCAATGGTCGGGGATTTCTTCCGGTTCTCCAATTTCAACATTAGTAATCACAGCGTCAAGTGATACATCTTGGAACTCCCCATCTGCTGAGGCACAGCAATCACTTTCAGACATTTCAATAGTGACCTTTGTGCCGTCTTCAAGCAGCAAAAAGTCCTTATCCCATTTCACAATACGCTTAAAGAGCAACAATTCTTTAAGCTCTTCCAACGACCCGTACCTTGCATTTTTCCAATCAGGCTCATAATAGTCTGGTAGTTTAATAGTTTCTGTCATAGTAACACCTCGTCTCCAACTTTCACTTTTTCATACACGTCCTTCGTAACCACGAACACCCCGTAATCACGAATCGTAAGCGTGTATAGTTTTCCATGTCGTCCTTTCTCGACCACCTTACCAAATATCTCAGCGCCTGCGTTATCTGCCTTGTAGATAACCATCGGCTTCTTTTCTTCCAAATCTCGAATCCTGTCCATCTGCCAGATGTTTAATCCAGCAGACAATAAAATCCAAATAGCTATGAATCGTTTCATGTTCACTCCCTGTAATTATTGTAAATTTCAATAGCTGGAATTGATTCATTGTCAATAGCAGAAGTAATTATTAGCTCGTTTCCAACTTTTTTTTGAAATTCTAGCAACTCCTCTATCGAATTGATTTCGATAAAATGCCCCTCTGCACCGTTCGGAAATTCTCTTTGTATTCGACCTTTAGACGTTTTATGATTAACTCCTTCAGAAAGCCAACTGCCTTCTATCCTAGAAAATCGCTCATCATATTCTTCAAATGTCGAACAGCCTCTAACTTGTATTTTTGTGTATTTTTTAATCACGGCGTTAGGGATTCGATTTTCAACCCACCCGCTTGTGCTTGTTAGTAAAAATTCCATCACTCAACCTCCTCAAAATAACTATGAAATTTACTTAAATTGACAATAACGACCTCTTCGACAAAATGTTTTTCGATGTCAAAGTCTGGATCATTTTTTCCAAACTCTTTCTTAATGGCTTTTTCAGCCAGCGAAGGTAAATCGAATATGCTTGCTCCGTTTTTTAAGGCAAGCGGATTTCCATGTTGATTCACTATTCGATAACCCACATCAAACGGTCTGATTTCCCTTGGGACTTTTATGCATTTACTTTGATTCTTCATTCCTTCTTCAAGCGTTTGTATCATCCTTCTACCTCCTCAATCTCAATCCCTGGGCAATCAAACACCCAGCCGAAGCCAGCGTCTTCTAGTTCTTTGCGGGTGTGTGCTGTACGAAATTTTTTATCTAATGTTATATTCTTTAACGTCCAAGCGTGAAGGTGCTTAATCAAGGTTAAGTAACTATATGCTGATTCAATCCATTTAAACCTTACATAATACCTTTTCTCTTTCTCGACCTCGTAGCCGTCAAGCCATGCACGAGCGAAGAGATCTCTGTTGGATTTCTTTTGATACCATTCCGTAAATTCCTGGCTTCCATTGCTACAAGCATAATGCAACGCATCCTCTAGTTCTGGACTATGTTCTCTTGCACCCTCAATCACATCATCCACAAACTGCGGAACTTTGACTTTTTCTGGCTCGTCTAGTTGTTTCAAGTCTTCTAGAAAAATTTGACGAGCTAGTTCTCCTGTTTTACCATTCCACTTCCCCTCATATCTTTTGTATTTCTCAATTAATTCCTTAACATTCATCTTCCAACTCCTTAACTTATCTTATGGCTTTCCAGCTCTCCAAATTCATGCCCTTGGTTTACAAAATACGAACCAATCAGAACCGCATCTGCCTCGTCATCTTTGACGTTCAGGTCGAATTCATCAGACACCTTAGCAACTGCCTGCAGTTTCATCGATTTTTTGCTACGGTCTTTGTAACTAAACTGCCAATACTTGCGCCAGGTCGACACATTCACGAAGTACACATTGTCAGCAATCAGTCGGCCAAGAATGATACCTGTCACAATTCCAATACTAATCATAGACTGCTGATTTGGCCCCATGACTGAGTTCTTCTCGACCACAATTGATTCAAAATGGCAGTCGTACTTATGGAGCGCTCTCGATTGAATCGCTCGCAATTCACTAGCCATGAACCGCCCACGTTCAAAGAACGATTTGCTTTTATGCTTTAAGACACCACTCTGAACAAGATCAGAGCCGTGAAATACGGCCCAGCCTGTCGCAGTAGTTGAAATGTCTAACGATAATGTCAGAGATTTCATTGCAGTTCTCCCTTGAATCCACAGAGATCAAATAGGTTTCGTTTATTACTCTCAATAAACTCAAAGAACTTCTGAAGTTCGGCCAAGTGACGCTTTTCTCTCTTGATTCCAAGGCTCGTATGATACTCTGTCGGCATTTTAGGTGTCGCCTTAATATCTAACCAGTAGAGAGGCTCAAACACGTCGCCACTTGTATCAAGAGAAGCATCTGCATCTGTATTTCTAAAATGCATCTGCATATCATATTCAATTTTATTGGTGATCGTGATGGTCTTGTCCACGATTTCAAGTGTGATATCTGTTCCTGGTATGTCGATTTTGTTTAGCATTTATTTTTCTCCTTATGCGTGTTTTGTATTTTTGTTGATTTCTACCAGCCATTGTTCTGCAGTTTGCCGAATTTCTTCTGGAGCTGATAAATTGTGTTTCCCCCTAATTTGAGTGATTCGGTCATCCTTGTATTCCAAAGTGAAAAACGGCTTGTCTGGTTCATCTTTTGACCTAACGAATATGATTGTTGTTTTGCCGTTCGCATGATCTTGAGTATACCTAGCACTACCAACACAATGAGACAATGCCTTCCCTTCCAAAATCAATTCTCCGGAATTATAGGCCGGTTTAAAGAGATACTGGCCTACCGCTTTCTCGTATTTGGCCAAAGATTTCAGACGCTTCTCGAACTTGCGCTGTTCAATCTCGCTCTTGTGCTGTATGAGCAGCTTAACCGCATTATCATGCGCTTTGACTAAATCTTTCGGCATGATGAGATTGTCAGTATCAATGGGTATATCAAGCTCGTTCAACATGCTGATATAGTCTACATAGTAGTCAAAATTAACTTTGTTTTTTAAGAACCAATTCTGGAATCTGTTCATTTTGGCAGCTTTGGGGATTTTGTTGATGTCTTGATAAGTCAGGATTTTTTCAATACCAGGAACAAGCGTGCCACCTCTCAATTTGATGCGACGTTCTAGCTCATAATCTCTGAAGGACCTATCTGTATTTTTGAAAAATCGCTTATTTTCATGAAGCCATTTCTTTGTTACGACACGGCAATCAACCGCTTTTCTCACATGCCATCCATCATATTCAGTAACATCATAAGCGAGATCCGTAGCCATTCTCCAGGCATTTATTTTCTGAAGAAACTCGATTTCAGAGCGGTATTTATACATGTGTGGCAAATGATAGTAGCCCAACCCACGAGGAAATTCCAAGTACTTCAATTCGGAAATTTCTCGAATCTTATTCTCCCAATTGTTTTCAAAAAATATTGTTCCTGAATATGCTCCTTGGCCTGTGAAGTTAGGAGTAAGCCCAGGAGCGTAGACTCCGCATCTTTCAGTCAGTTGTGTAACTTGATTGTCGCTCATCTGCTCAAAGTTTGTAAGTTGCCTCCTAATAGATTGCTTGCCGTTCGTGTATCGCGACCAGAATCCGTAAGATTGGATTTCAATCCGTTTGCACGTCACAAGAATAATTGCGAAACTGTAGAATTTGTCGTAAAAGTCTAATCTGCTCGATTTTGTCAGACGTTTTTCGATAACTCTACAACCTGTCCGATCGCTCTGAATAGTTTGAGATTTGTTAGACCATTTGATGGTCGGGATCTGCGAATAGCACCAGTCAAAGAATTTTTGGGGCGGTTTCAAACGTCCGGCAATTATTTTTTGATTTTTTGTCATGCTAATTCTCCGAATAAATCGAGCTGACCGTCAATAACATTTTTCTGTTTTTTAACTTTTTTAGATTTTGGTTTTTCAGGTTGTTGGCCGACTACTACAGTCGCATGGATTGCCTCAACCTTTTTGGTTTTGCCAGTAAAGTACTTATAGACCCAACCGAATACGGTAGAGTCATCTACCATCGCACAAGTTCCTGACTTAAAGTTCTTAGCCTGGCTAGCGCAATAGTTCAAAGCTTCTCTAATAGATTTCTTATCACCCAAAACTCCTTCGAAAAGCTTTTCGTCCTCTTGATCACAAATCCAATTGTGTATTGCATCTTCAGCTGGTCCATGATCTCCTTTTAATTCCTCTAGCAATTTTGCCAGAGCCTTTTCTTTGATTTCATTCATGTCATTTCAAAAAAATGCGACTGCCTTTGTGAGAATTGGCTAAATACGGGCAGTCGCTCGTCCAAGGTCACATGACCTTTACTGACGTTTTCTAGTTCGCAGTTTTACAAGAATGCACGGCTTGTTGTTTTTTGAGTTGTTTCCAAAATGGAAAAAGTTGGTTTATTTAATCAGTTCATCCAATTCTGCCTGCGTCAACGGCTCGATACGTTGATAACCTTGGACAGTGTAGTTTTTCTTGTATTCAAATCCCAAATCCGCAAGGCTATTCTTGAAATAGTCTTTTTCTTCCGTGTCAGCGAAATACACTTCCAAGGTCATTTTTTGGGTATATCGTTTTAAGCCGTTTTCAGCCCCACTGACAGCTTTTTGTTGGTTTTGGGATAATTGCCCACCGTCTAAGATTTCGCCCGTCTCTGGGTCAAATTCTTGCGTTTCCTCGTCGATATGACAGCCAAGTATTGTTCTAAACTCTGGATGTTCATTTTGTTGCTGAGCTAAATCTTCTTCACGTTCTCGTTCAGCTCGCTCTTGAGCCAATCTAACTTCTTCTTTTTGCTTTTCAAAAGCGTGGTCTACCTTGATTTGTTCCAACACTTCAACCAAAGTCATGTCTTTCAACATCCGAATATATGGCTGGTCTGTCATTCCGTACTCGGCACATTGTCCTGAGATTGCTGAGATGGTTTTCTTATACTCTTCTTGCTTCTGATACTCAAATGTAATCATGTCATCAAGCGACTTCATCGTAACTTTCTTGAGTGTCACACCGTCAGCCATGAAATCGCCTGCCTTGATGTACTCAAGGGCTTTCTCGTCAAATAGACGAGGGTCAAGCATGTATTCTGACGCCTTATTTGTGATATAGCTCTTGACTGTATCCAGTCTGAGTGCTTTCTGATGGTCTTCAAACTCTTTGACATCTTTCGCAATCTTTTTGATAACACCGTCCAGCGGTTCAACCTGCTCGGTGATGTATTCGTTGAAATCATCAGCAGTTTTTGACAAATCCTTTTTGATTTTGATACGCTCGTCAGATATCTGCTTGAACAGTTTTCTGAGATCAGCTAAAACCTGCTTATCGTCCTTGATTGTCGAAGCAGTAACTGTATAATTCTGGTACTTCGTTACCACTTCTTTAATATTTTGTTCAAACAATTCACGGTCTAAAATCTCAACCTCTGCCTGAGTGACACTTACTTGTAATTCTTGCATGTTAGTACTCCATTTCTTCTAAGAGTTCGCCTTGTAACGGTTCGCTCTGGATCGACTCCTCAACTTGAGTAGGTTTAGGAACTGGGTGATTCGCCTCTTGTACTTTGTTGAATTGTTCAATCTGAGCCATCTTGCGTGCTACGACATCCTCTCGACTTTCTTGAGGTGTGACATCTTTGATACGGTCAAATGTTTCTCCACCGTCATCCTCTGTGTACATATTGCCTAAGTCCTCAGGGAAAGCCTCTCTAAGAGCATTTACCAGAGCCGTCTTTCTAATCATGGTAGCTGGCATAGAGTTCCAGGTGCTTTGTTTCTTGTCATATTCCTCACGGCTAACAAAGATTTCCACAGGTACCTTGAAATTTTTACGGTACACTCTTGCCCATCCGCCTATTAGTGTGTCTCCTGGGAGCATGATTGCCCCTTTGCGTTCGTGCATAACGCCCTCGCCATCCACTGTCACTACTCCAGCCTCAAATCCCTCATAGTCTTTACATTGAGCGGCACGTTTCAAGAAAGCCTCTTTGGAGACAATCAAACTGAACTCAGTGCCTCCATTACGATTTTTGTAAGCCACAATGTAGACCTCGTTAGCAAATGGGTTAAGATTGCGACCTTTACATAAAGCTAGAGCCTGACCTATTTGTTTTTCAGTCAACAGGTTTTGTGGGTCAAAATACTTTTTGATGTCTGCCCCAGTCAATGAACTTGGGTCAGTAGTAATGTCACGTTTTGTCTGTGCTACTAATTGATTATTTGTCATTTTCTTCTTCCTTTCGTCTTCTTCAAATTCCAATTTTCACGTTTTATTCGTCGATTTTCGTTTTGCAATTTCAAAATAACGTCTTGTTGTTCGTTGATGATTTGCCCCAGCTCTTGGCCAAGATGCATATAATCAGCTCGCCAGTTGTCGATTTCTGCAAGTAGTTCCTCAATCATATTTCATCACCCACATATCGACGTCGACCGCATCCGATATCCACATACTGGCTTGGGTCAAGTTCTTCTCGTTCTTCAGGCGGTTGCATCATATCTCTGTCATAATCAAACATGCGCATACACCTTTCCAAGTCCCAGAACTCGTTTCACATATCTAGCCTTTGACGTTAGCCCAAGGTCCAGCAATTCGTTTTTTTCTTCATGATTGGCCAAAAGCCATACACGGTTTTCAAGTTCAATTCTAGTCATTATCTTATCCTCAGCGTAACACTTTCATAATCACTTTCTTAGGTTCTGGCAAAGCTAACGGCTCTGGCTTCAAACCTTCAGGGCGTTCTTTATCAAACGTAAATCCTTGAAACTCTCTGCGGATGTTTTGACGGATTTCCTCACGTTCAAGCTCACGACCGATTTCAACCGCTTCGTTAAACGCTTGTATAATCTTCGTATCACGTTCTTCCAACTTTCGTTGTTTCTCAAGTTCGTGCAGCTCCATTTGTCGTGCTAAAATTCCTGCTCCGATAAATCCTAAAATCACTGCGCCAGTTCCTAAAATCTGGTTGATTAATGGTGGTTCAAACATTTTTTCTCTCTCTCCTTACGCTCTTAATTTTCGTACTTCTTTCTCTAATTCCAAAATCTCATAAACATCATTGACATCGTACATAATATCTTTCCCTTGCTTACGAAATCTTAATCCTTTACGTTCTAACTGCTTAACATAGCCATGAGTGAAGCCGAACTTCTTCATCAAAGCCTGTTGATTGATTGGCATGCGATCATTCTCTAACTGCTCCTTGACCTGCTTTTCAGCAAAGGCCAACAATTGATTCGTGAACAATTCAGCACTTTCGCCATCCAATCGTAATTGTAGCGTTATACCTTCCATTTTTTTACATCCTCTCAACTATGCGGGCAAGCATTTTTGTGATATAATTCAATTAGTAATTTTTGATTAGCGCCTGATTGCCGTCAGGTGCTTTTATTTTTAGGTTCTATAGACGCTTCCATTTGTTGCATAGTACGTCAGTTCGTTCATCTTTCTTGTGAACTGGTAGTCGCTTGTAATCAGCAACCGCTCTTTCAGCAAGCTAGATAATCCGTAATGTTCTTCTTCAAACTGTTCAATAATTTTCTGACGTTCTTCAGTAGTCGCTTGCTGACAAGGTGCGTCTAGACTCTGTGTCATTGCTAAATTTGAACGCATTAGTCTTCATGTTTCCTTTCGTTATTCTATCTACGAGGCTTTTCTCGTAAAGTTGCTCCAAGTGATTGCCTCCATAGTTCGTGGTTATAATCGTATTCGTCCTGTTTTCAAGTATCTGATACAGGACTTTTTGCATCCAGTTGTTCCCCTGCTTGATTTCATCGCCTACACTTGACTCTTTGCCAAGGTCGTCCAAAATCAAGAAGTCCACTTTCTGCAAGAACTGGATAGTCCGTCTTTCTTCCCACTTGGAATCCTTGTATCTAAAAGCGTCTTTCATCCGTGAGAATAGTTCCATAGAGGGAATATAGACCACTGAGCGCTTCAACTGGAACTTCTGGAAACTCTCGTTCAGCGTCTTGGCAATTCCAACTGCTAGATGGCTCTTGCCAACTCCAGGCGGACCGCTGATAATCGTATTCCCCTCATATCGCTCCTTCACATAGTCAACCGTCACACGCTTAGCGAAATTGACTGCTTCAGCGTCTTGGTTTGTGTGAATCTCAAAGTTGCCGATAGTAGCATTTTGTAAATCAGGTGGAATGATGCTCTCCTTAGAAAATAAAGAGTAGGATCTTGTATTTCTGATTTGAGCCTCAGCTTGAGCAAGTTGTTCGCCTGCTTGACTGTTGATTTTCTCCTGTTCACATTCAGGGCAATAAGTCCGCACATTCTGCGTGCAAGGGTTGACTGAGCGCCACATATAGACTCCCTCATGCTTGGGGCATTGGGTATCCAAAGTTTCTATCTGTAAAAATCTACCCTGCAATTCATCTCTTGATACTGCTCGCATAGCACCCTCCTAGAATCCCAGTCGTGGGTTGTAACCATCATCTGATAATTTCAAGGTATTTCCTTGATAAGCACTTGACCGCTTCGGTTTCTGTCTGTTCTCTACTAACTCAGCAGTCACTAGACCCTTCTGCTTCCAATCTCTCAAAATACTACTGAGATACTTGAAGTAAGGTTTACCATTACCTACGCATTCCTTGATTGCTAATTTGATAACCTCTTTACTATGGTCTTGTAAGAAGTAATTCAAATCTTCAATCTCAAACGGTGTCGGCTGTCTTCCAAACTCTGAAAAAATCCAATCGTGAACAATTCCAAGGTCATTTTCTGCTGGGGCGTCCTCTATACTATCTATATAGTTAGCACCACCACCCTCTGATTCACTCAGTCTTGATAAATTAGTATTGATATTATCAGTCTTGATTGTGTCAACTTTTTTTACTTCTTGAAGTAAAGTTTTTTTACTTCCGTGGTCAACTTTTTTTACTTCTTGAAGTAAAGTTTTTTTACTTCCGTGGTCAACTTTTTTTACTTCTTGAAGTAAAGTTTTTTTACTTCCGTGGTCAACTTTTTTTACTTCTTGAAGTAAAGTTTTTTTACTTCCGGAAATGTATAACCTGTTTGGTTTATTCACACCTTGCCGAAACTCTCTAAGCAATCCCATATCAGCAAGTTCTTTTTTTGCTGATATGATTGTTGGTTTACTACAATTAAGCTTCTCCATAAGTTGCTCGTTCGTATAATAGACGTAAACATCCCCTTTCTCATCAAACCATTTGTTTTGAATTGACAATGTCCGCCTATCAAAGAGAAACATATATATCTGCTTAGCTTTGTCACTCAGCACATTGTATGGCGGTTCATAAAGCCACTGAGGCATCTGATAAAAAGCATTGTTTTTCACTTCGCTTATTTTCAATCATTCTTTCTCCTTCGATACAAATATTTTAAAATAGAAAATATTATTTTGTTTAACTTGTTAAACATTTACTTTAAAAAAAATCTTTCACTTGCTTATTAAAAACTACTGCTAATTTTTGAAGCGTTCTAATTTTCACTGTTGACGACTGACCTGACTCAATCAAGTGTATTGTTGTTCGAGAAACATTTGACTTCTCTGCGAGTTCTTCTTGAGACATCTTCTCTTTCTCGCGCCATTTTCTTAAACGTTCTCCTTGCACGCACTCACCCCCTTATCTAAATTCATCCAAGCTGACTTCCAGTGCATCAGCAATTTTGCACATATTCGTCCATGACATCTCTTTCATCCTTCCAGCCTTTAGGTTAGAAAAATTAGATGGATGGACATTTGATTCTTTGGCCAATCTGTACATCGACCAGCCTTTTATTTTTAATTGTTTTTCAATTTTATTCCACATCAGAAATACCATATGTTGTGTTTTTCAATCACATCAGATCCTTTCTTATACAATATGTTGACAATCAAATATGTTTGGTTTATAATATATCTTGACTAAGACCTCTCACGTTTTAGTCAAAATTCCAATAGAAAGGAGGTAATGTTATGACTCATTATTGGTATAACGATCGCGTTGATACTAACAATAATCACGAAGTACATAAACTTTCTTGTAAGTATCTACCTGATACAATTCATTCCACGTATCTAGGAAAATTCGACTACAATTTTCAAGCCATGGAATATGCTAGGCAAACCGAACCCTACAAGCAGTTTGACGGTTGCTACTTTTGCATGCCAACCGAACATAACGGCTAATTTGACTGAGTTGCTTCCTGCAACTCTTTTTTATGCTCTCGATTGCTAGCAATTGTTGAACGATACTCTTGAATAAAATGGTACTTCATTGTCTCAATAAAGAACTTCCGTTCATCAATCAACATTTTCCTCAAAAATTCGCATTCTTTTCTTAGTGCAATCAATTCTTGTATTCCTTCTGCTGCTGTTTGAGTTACTTCTGCTAATTTTTCCATACCAGAAATATCAACATTAACATGTGGCTGTTCCATTATCGTTCCCCCTTATTTTACTTTCCAGCGCCCTGAGTTCAATCTCATGGCTGACTTGTTTCAATAGCTTCTCACACGCTATTTTAGCTTCTCTGTACGTTGTAGATTCGCTGATGAAGTAATCAGCAAGTTCGATGATTTTATCTTCCATGAATTTCTCCAAAAATCGGTCTTAAGACCGATGTCCCCCCTTCAAAAACAGTATATATTTATATTATCCTTAACAAGAAAGGAGCTGATGCAAATTGGCAAAATTTTTGAAGGGGACTGTGGTTCAGTGATTCAGTTTGGTTAGGTAACCAACGCGTTTTTACTGCGAGTGTGACTGCACGGAGCCTGTCGCTGACTATAAGAGGGACTGCAGCTCTGCTTATAGCGGGACTGACAGATAACTACCTAGCGGCACTCAAAGACTAGCCAAACCACGTTGATTGCAGTGCTGGACGCATGACCAGCGAAGTTTCAACCAGTTGCTTTACACCGACTGTGAAACCTTATCAAAGTATGCAAGTCTTGACCTAGTGTAAAGTAGGTTAAGACTTTTTTATCGCTCAGGAACTTGTGAATCGTTCAAAGAAATCTTAGAATCTAGTTCATCCACTTTCTCAGCAATATATGTCACGGTCCTCAATATCTCATTGAGGGCTGTTCTTTCTAGTTCGTTCATTTTTCTACTCCTATCGGTAAAAACTTTGCTTTATTTGTATTTATTAGCAATTTCATTTATTGTATCTAAAACAAATTTTTGCATCTTTTCTCGTGCTTGCAATTCATTTTGAAAGAAAGAATCAAGCATTTCGGTCAATCTATTCGAATATCCTCGCAATAGCATTACCGTTACCAAAAACGAAGTAATTACTGAGACGAGAACTGCTGAAAAAACACTTTCCATTTTCCTACTCCTTCCCTTTTTTATCACATCGGTATTCCACTATCTTACGAATAGTGAAAGATACAATCACAAATCCTGCTAGGATTATCAAACCAACATTTTCATCCATTGCTTTTCACGGCAAATGATGGTACACTATCAAGTAGAGGTTGGGGCTTCTGCCCCTTTCTCTACTTTTTGTTTTGAAGCTTACGTTTGTGTTCTAAGATTTGTTTGTGCCACAAACGTGCTTCTCTGACTAAGCCTAGTGCCAAGATGACGGTTGCAGTGTCCTTGGTTGCTAGGCTTTTTATGATGTGTTCCATCATTTGCCTTACCTCCTTTTCTTTAAGCTTGATTATAGTTTAACACGTTAAACATAAAATGTCAAGTGTGTTAAACAAAAAAATTTACTTTTTTTATTTAAAGATGTATAATAGATTAAACAATATATAGAAAGGAGTTTTTAAATGAAGTTAGGAGAATTGCTCAAATCATATAGAACGGAGCATAAATTATCGATGGATGCTTTTTGTGAATTATCTGATTTAACTAAAGGGTATATTTCTATGCTTGAAAAAAATGAACATCCGAAATCCAAAAAGCCCATTGTCCCATCTTATGACACAATAGAAAAAATTGCTAAAGGAATGCAAATTTCTACAGAAAATTTAATTGATATGCTTGATGATGATCAAGAAATTCAAATCAACGCCACTCCAGCTCTTCTCTCAAAATCTCCTATCCAATCCATCTACGACAAACTAGAACCGCCTGGACAAAGTAAAGTTATCACATACGCTGAAAAATTACGTGACGAACAAGAGAAACGAAGAAAAGCTAAGATAAACGAAGTATCGGAGGTTATCAGTTTGTACAAAGTTGAGGTAGTATCTGAGACGGCAGCAGCTTGTGGATTCAACTATGGATTCGGATACGACGATACAGACAGAGAGACTATAGAGGTTGACGAGCGACCACCACGCTACGATATTGCGACTAAAGTTAGCGGAGACTCCATGCAACCTGACTACCAAGACGGAGACATTCTCTATTTAGTAGACAAAGGACTGACTACCTATAGTGGAGACCTAGCAGTTATCGCATACGGAGACCGTTCTTACTTTAAGAAGATATATACCGAAAACGGACGCTTACGCCTCGTATCGCTCAATGACAAGTACGAGGACATCATCCTAGACTTCCCACCAGCCGAAGACACACACATCAAGATCTATGCAGTTGTCGGGGTGTATAGAGGGGAATAGAACCAGCTGTTTTCCATTTTGGAAACAACCACTTGACAAAATTTTAAAAAAGAAGTACACTAATAATGTCAAAAGCCTTGTTCGTCAAGGATACGATACTTACTTATAAAGCCTTGTTCGTCAAGGACAAAACTGTCTGGTGTACTTCTAAGAGGTACACCTTATTTTATTATCTGGAGCATTATATGAAATTTCAACAAGGCGAAGTTTATCTAATCAACTTCCCACAAAAAGGTGGGAATGAATTTTACGGAAAACACTACGCTATCATCTTAACAACTCCTGACAAAGCCGATGGAACACTACTAGTAGCACCTTTAACTGGTAAAAAATCAGGAAAGAAATATCGTGGTGGTATCACGATTGAAAATAATAAATATCAAAACACTCCTTCCAAGCCAAAAGCCTATGCTTATGTCCGAAAAATCCAAGAAATAGACAAACGGAAAATCGTCTATAAAACAAAGAAAAAGATTGATAGCGATGGACAAGTGATGCTAGATGCAACAGGAAAAGAGTTATATGATAAAGTCTATAAACCAGCTTACAAACTAGATACAAACGACCATAAAAAACTACTAGACAAGATAAAAGAAGTTCTTGGGCTAGATTTATATTAAATAAAAAATTGACTTTTCTTAAAATTAGGGTTAGAATAGAATCATAAGGTCGCTTGACGACAAAATAGATGATACTGTCCCAAGAGGACAATTCTAGCCCTGCTCTTATGAGTTGGGCTTTTAATTTTTTATTTAACATCTATTCCTATTTTGGAAATAGTTACGTAAAACGGAAATAAAAAAATGTGCAATAACTGATCCACATTAAAAGCTGAGAGAGGTTTCATTATGAATGAAGAACGCAAAGTTTTAGGTATTTTGGCTATTATTTTTGGAGCGATTGCTCTATTTGGGTCTTGGATGCCTATTATTAACAATCTATCTTTTGTTATTGCTATCTTAGCGCTTATATTGGGCTTGATAGGTCTAGCTATCAACAGAAAAAGGCCAAAAATGTTGGCTATCATCGGTACAGTCTTAGCAGTCGTATCAATGGTTATTGTTATCGCTACGCAATTGATGTATGCCCGTGCTTTGAATAACGCTGCTAAAAACGTTGAAGAAACTGTTAGCTCAGTAAGTTCTTCTATCGAATCATCACAAAAAGAAGAGGATGCTAAATTTAACTGGACAAAAGAACAGTTTGACGCTCTTCAGATGGGCGACATCATGAATTATGGAGCTGGTGGAACTAACTACGACGATATTGTTAGCGTTCATGGAGAACCAAATAATATAAACACTACTACTGTCAATGATCATGAAAGTAGAACAGTTTCATATTCTTCAGCAGGAACAAAAATCCGAAGCGTTACTTTGACATTTAGCAAACAAGAAAGTGGTGCTTATTTATTGACTGCTAAAGTCGGCATCGGATTGGAATAAATTTATTTTCATGATATAATTAAGTTACTTAGAGGTTTACCCTCATATTTTTAAACTTTGAGCCTTTGCGCTCCAGGGGAAGTAACTTAACTGTTGCTTCCCTTTTTAAAAACTAAAAAAGCCCCACGCTCTCCGACGGCCATCTTTGAGTGTGAGGATTCGACTTTCCATCAAGCAAGCAATGGAAAGGATGATAAAAAAATACAACTATAGTTTATCATAAGTTCTACACCTTTTCAACTATGCGGGCAAGCAATCGAAAAGAAAGGACTTTTTATGATAAAAAAATATATTACAAAAAAAGGAGAGACTAGGTATCTCTTTCAAACATACCTGGGCATAGACCCTGCCACTGGAAAAGAAAAGCGTACAACACGCCGTGGTTTTAAAACCATAAAGGAGGCAAAGGCTGCCGAACGTGACCTTCTCTTAGATGTTGAAGAGAATGGTTTTTCAAACAATGAAGATTTCCAGAATCCTACATTCGCCGAAGTCGCTGAATTATGGCTTGATAGCTATAAGAGCACTGTAAAACCAACAACCTATCAGAACGTTAAGAAAAAACTTGATGTTATGATTGAC
Source organism: Streptococcus sp. 4094 (assembly GCF_013277125.1). Classification (NCBI taxonomy): domain Bacteria; kingdom Bacillati; phylum Bacillota; class Bacilli; order Lactobacillales; family Streptococcaceae; genus Streptococcus; species Streptococcus sp. 4094. The sequence continues at coordinate 15,145 of NZ_VMMI01000049.1, forward strand.
TTGTATTTTACAGATATGAAAATCCAGCAGATCAGTGTAGCTTATTGTCAAAAGGTTGCTATCAAGTTGAGTAATCGCTATATCCTCTATGCCAATTACTACTCTGTTATAAGCCGTATTTTCAAGTATGCCACTTCTATTGACATTATTAAGTCAAATCCCTTAGACAAGATTATCAAGCCTAAAAATAGGCCCTTAAAGACCAAAGAGAACCACTATACAAAACAGGAGCTAACAGAGTTTCTTAAAGTTTGCAAAGTAGATTGTAAGCATGTAGAGTATACCTTTTATCACTTACTAGCTTTTACTGGCCTAAGATGTGGTGAGGCGCTTGGTCTCATGTGGTCAGATGTTGACTTTGAAAATAAACGATTAAGCATTTCTCGGACAGCTGTCGTTGTTAATAAAAAACAAATTGTTCAGGACCCTAAAACCAAAATGAGTAAGAGGGTTATCACTTTAGATGATGAAACTCTGAATGTATTAAAAATCTGGAAACGTCAGCAGATAAAAGAATATTTTCGGTCTAGTGTGCCTTACAAAAATGATTCAAATTATATTTTTACGAATAGTTTCGGAGGTTGGATTTCTCCTTCAGCTGTGAAAGAGAGACTTAGAAGATTCTTTTGTGAACATAACGATATCAAAAAAATCACTCCTCACGGATTCAGGCACACACACGCCTCTCTTCTCTTTGAAGCTGGTGTTACAGCCAAAATTATTTCGGACAGATTAGGTCACAATAATGTTCAAACCACTCTTGACATGTATACCCACATCAACGACAATCAACGTGTTGAAATCGTGGATCAACTCATGGATTTCATCCGCTCCAGCTAAAAGTAAAGTCGTATTCAATCTCGTATTCACTTTTAGATAGACACTATAAAACCAATGATTTCAAGGGTACAGGAAACCGTGAGCAGTTTATACCATAA